>JBCDJE010000226.1:0-6773 GCA_038748185.1 Bacteroidota bacterium | reverse complement strand
GTCATCAATGCTATTATTATCTATTTTGTAAGCAACTTGGTAGGTGGTTTTGTAGTATCAGGCTTTTGGAGTGCATTCTTTTTTAGCTTGGTTTATTCTATATGTATGTCATTTTTTGAATATATCTTAGGGATTAAATCGTGAAAGTAAAATGGCTTCACATTTTATTATTGCTAGGTATAGTGTACAGTAGTTGTGCACAAGAATTTCAATATGCATTTAAGGAAAAACAATATGAAATTACCAAAGTAGGGATGCTTACTTTGGGTTCTTGGGCTTTGGGTAATATCGCTATAAATGGCGCATTAGTTTCACAAGCTGAAGGAAGTACCAAATATTTCCATGAAATGAATATTTACTGGAATTTAGTAAACCTTGCTATTGCTGGAGGAGGATATTGGGTAAATAATAAAAATAGAAATAAGGCTTATAGCCCTTATGATTTGGTAAAAGAACAGGCTAAGATAGAGAAAACTTTACTTTTTAACGCTGGTTTAGATGTTGCTTATATGGCAATAGGGCAACTCCTAAAAGAAAGAGCAAAAAATATTAACGACCGCCTTGAAAGGTTAAAAGGTTTTGGCAATGGATTAATCTTACAAGGTGCTTTCCTTTTCGTTTTTGATCTAAGCTTACATGCCATTCATGTACATCATAGAAACAAGGCTCAAAAAAATTTCCAACAGATCAAATTTTCTTTAAATATTAGTGGGATAAGAATGTATTTTTAACTTTACGGCTGTATTTCATCTAAGCAATTGCAAAAAAAAGTATGTCTTTCGAGCCCACTATGGATTTTGTGAAAACCCTGTCAAATGCTGTTGAAGGCAGGGATGCAAAAAGTATAAAGGGGTTTTTGAAAGATCTTCACGCAGCAGATATTTCTATATTGCTCGACCAAATGGAGGCTGAAGAGTGTCGTTATATTCTTAAATTGTTAGATAAAAATATTGGTGCCGATGTAATAAGCGAGTTAGAAGAAGACACACAAAAAGATTTCCTGAAAGATTTTATGCCACAAGAATTAGCTGGTTATATGGATTTTACCGATTCAGATGATGCAGCTGATATTCTTAATAGGCTACCTGTAAAAATGAAAGAAGAGGTAATCGCCTCTATGCATAATAAGGAAAAGGTGGCTCACATTACCGATTTGCTCAATTATGATGAAGATTGTGCTGGAGGTCTTATGGCAAAAGAATTAATTAAAGCCAATATAAATTGGGACGTAAAACAATGTATAGAGGAAATAAGAAGGCAAACGAAAAATGTTGATAAGATTTTCACTGTTTATGTTGTTGATAATCAAGGGCTTCTTAAAGGTAGGGTTTCACTCAAAAAAATTATCCTTTCTAAAGACGATACACTCATAAAAGATATTAGTGTGAGTAAAGTACGAGAAGTGCAGACCTATTTCGAAAAAGAGGAAGTGGCAGATATTATGCAGAAATATGATTTAGAAGCTGTGCCAGTTGTAAATATGCAGGGAAAACTATTGGGCAGAATTACCATTGATGATATAGTTGATGTAATTACTGAACGCGCTGAAATGAACCAACAAATGATGTCGGGTATTTCAGAAAATGTGGAAGAAGATGATACAGTTTGGATGCTTTCCAGAGCACGTCTACCATGGTTACTAATTGGAATGATGGGCGGTTTGCTAGGAGCACAACTTATGGGTTTATTTGAAGGTGATTTACAGTTAGTTCCTGCTATGGCTTTTTTTATCCCGTTAATTACGGCCACAGGTGGAAACGTTGGTATTCAGTCTTCTACATTGGTTGTACAAGCGCTAGCTAATCCGGCAGGATTAATTGGAAGCAGTGCTGGAGAAAGACTTCTAAAAGTTTTTCTAGTAGCTATTATAAACGGTTTGGTAATATCTTCGGTAGTATTTTGCTTCATTCTGTTTTTTAAGGGGACAGATTTGGCTTTTATCGTTTCTCTAGCCTTATTTTGCGTAGTGCTTTTAGCTTCGTTTATGGGAACTATTACTCCTCTCATGCTCAATAAGTTGGGCATTAATCCAGCATTAGCTTCAGGTCCTTTTATTACTACTGCCAATGACTTATTAGGACTTGCTGTTTATTTTGTAATTGCCCGAATGTTATTGAACGCTATTTAGAAGTTAAAACCCCTTACATATTTTAAATACAGCTTGTAAAATGCACCAACTTTCATCTGCATTTTCGTAAGGCGAAATAATAGCCAATCTTGTATTGTTGGCGATTGAAAAGATACAAGAAAATTGAAATAATCTAAAGCTAGTTTGAAATTTTCAGTTAAAACAGAAAGTTTTAAATGATACCTCACTGAAATAGCTAAGGCATTATTTTCTGATTCATTTTGGTTGAGATTTTTGGCTTTTTGGCAAACCTCTAATGTAGAGGCAAGGTGTTTATTGTTTTTGATTTTATAAAACTGTTGGCTTTGCGAATTTGGTAAAATTCTCTTCTTTGTTAATATTTCATCAAGGAAAAAATAATGATAACTTCTGCTTGAGCGAACCCAAAAATCATAATCTTCATAGCTTAGAGATTCGTCATAGCCACCTAGTTCGTCAAGTACAGCTTTCCGAATCATCATAGTAGGAGAGCATACAACCATTTTTTCGATAAGTGCTTGATAAATATTTCCCGAAGGTACTTCTTTTATTAATTTTCCATCTTTATCCCTTTTGTAAAAAGTTTTTAAACCTTTACCATATTGGTCAATCATTAATGCATCGCTAAAAATGACGCCATAATTTAAGGATAATTTTTCAAAGGAATTTACCTGTTTGCTAATTCTGTTAGGTAATAATACATCATCTGCTGCAAGGTCTATTACATATTTTCCGTTTGCGTGAAATAAGCCTCTGTTAAAAGCCGTACAATTACCCTTATTCTTTTCTAATGGAATAAATAAAATATTTGCATGCTCAACCAAAAATCGATTGATTACTTCTTGGCTGTTGTCAGTGCTTGCATCATCTACAATTATTAATTCAATATTCTTATAATCTTGCTCCAAAACAGATGAAAGGCTTTCATGTACAAATTTTGCCTGATTGTAGCATAAGCAAATGACAGAAACCAGTGGAAGAGTATCCATAAAAATTTTCTAATCTCAAACAAAAAATGCTTTATTCGACTTTTGGTTTAATGAACGCTATTTTTTGTTGAAGAAGTAAATAATGAACTATCAACGTAAAGTAAAACACACACCAAGTATATTCTTTAATATAGAAAAAGATAAATTATTCCGTCCTGCGGTTATTTTTCTGGCTGCCTTACATTTTTTTGGATTATTGGGTATGCATTTACCCATTATGAATGAGTATTTGCAACTACTTACACACTTTGAAAGCTTCATTTCACTTACACCTCTAAATCTATTACTTACTGCAGGGATGCTATTGTTATTTCATAAAACATGGAACAAGTATTTCTTAATTTTTTTATTAGCTAGTATGTTGATCGGTTTTTTTGCTGAAGTACTAGGGGTTGCTACAGGACTTGTTTTTGGTGAATATCAATATGGAGCTACTTTAGGTTGGAAGGTTTTGGAAGTGCCATTAGCCATTGGGTTAAATTGGTTTTTACTTTCTTATTTTTGCAGCAGTTTACTGCACAAGGTTTCTTCAAATATTTGGATTAAAACTATAGCTGCCGCTTTCCTGATGGTATTACTCGATATGTTGATTGAGCCTGTTGCTATGCAATACGATTTTTGGAATTGGGCAGGTAATGTTATTCCTTTTCAGAATTATGTTGCCTGGTTTTTCATAGCCCTTTTCCCATGCTTTTTGTTTTACCGATTGCCTTTTGAAAAAAGTAATCCCTTTGCTAAGTATGTATTTGGCGCACAGTTATTATTTTTCTTATTCAATAATCTATTACTTTTTTAAAAGTATACTTACCATTCTTCAACTATTTATAGAAAACCCTTTATAAAAATAATTTCATAAAGGGTTCTTGATGGAAGAACGATAGTTAGATCAGGTAGTCATAATTTCTACCACTTTCATTGCTACATCCATATCGCCTTCAATTTTCAACCTACCTTCCATAATTGCCTCTAGCGGATTAAGTTCTCCGGCTAAAAAAGCTTGAGCATCTTCCATAGTTACATGTATTTCACAGGCGGCATCTTTATTTTCATTTGATACAATACCGGGCTCAACAGTACCATCTATAAAGATTACATCTTCTTCAAGAATAAACTTTAAAGTGCTTCCTAGACTGGCTTTACTAGCTACTAATTCCTTTACTTTTTCTGTAAAATTGTTTATATCCATTTTATCTATTTTTTAAAAATCTTTTTTATAACCTTATTTCTTCAACGCTTGTTTTTGAGACATGATGATTAATAAGCCTTTTTAATAAGAAAAGACCGAATTTATGCCCTTAACAGAAGAGGAAGTAGGCCTTTCAGAAAAAGACATTTGGAAAAGATGGCTACAGGCAGTTAAATTAAATAGCTGGCCTAAAATTTTAGTGCCATTTTTTTTAGGACATGCATTGGGAGTTTACCAACAAGGTACTATTAATTGGGGTGTCTTCCTATTCAGTTTTATTGCTGTAGTAGCTGGGGTAATATTTATTGTTTTAATAAATGATTGGGGAGACCAGCGTGTAGATAAGATTAAGCGAAATATGTTTCCTGAAAGTTGTTCTCCTAAAACCATTCCTGATGCAATTTTACCTGCAAAACAGGTATTTATAGTAGGATTCATTGCTTGTATTGTTGGTTTTTTGGGCATCATCTCGGCTAGTTTTTTTATTAATCATCCTGTAGCAGCACTACAATATGCCTTGCTAAGTTGTTTCACTTTTGTTGCTTACACACTTCCACCCATAAAACTGAATTATAGAGGCGGTGGCGAATTGCTTGAAATGTTGGGTGTAGGATTTTTTCTGCCACTTTTCATGTTTTTTTTACAGTCAGGCAGCCATATACCAGTGGGTTTTTTTCAAATAATTTTACCTTTTGCCACCTTATCACTTTCTAGTGCCATTGCTAGTGGACTGAGTGATGAAAATAGTGATAGAGAAGGAGGAAAGCGCACATTTGTTACTCTTTTTGGCAATAAGAAAGCGCGTATTTTTATCGAAATATTATTACCAGTTTCTGTAATTTTCAGCCTTATAATTAGCAGATGGGGAGAAAATGTAATACCACTTTGGCTTATGGGTTTTATTCAATTAATTGTAGTGTATAACTATTTGAAAATGAGGAAAATATCTCATCTAGTAGTTAGTAATGCTTTTTCTCAACAAAAACAATATAAATTTTATTTGCACAATGCTATTTGGTGGAGTGCTACTTTTACAGGTGTTATATTGTTTGCTACTACATTTTAAGCTATATTCTTTATCTGCTATCTATTTTAAAATGCATGAATAAGATACAGATTAAAACTCGATTATAAAATATAAAGATATACTTCTATATTTCAAGCACACATTAATTCATGCGATACATGCTATTTCTTAGTCTTTTGTATTATCTTTCTAAGCAAGAGAAGTTTCTGGTTTATCTATGAAAAAAGAGGATTTTTATAAACATACCATGACGGCAAAGATAAGTAAAGAGACAGACGAATTGTTTATAAAATTCGGAATTACATCTAGAAAATCTCTGTCACCTCTAAAACAAGATGCTACTTCTTATTATGAATTAGGAAAGCAACTGTATTATCAAGAAGAAGATGATGCACTTTGTAGTAAGTTTTGTGAAGTGTTTCATCATATCAATAAAGCACAACTTTATCATTTCCCGGAGAATATTTTTTGGGATATGGATTTTATCTTTTTTAGCACTTTTTCGGAAATGAAAAATAGCACTAATGATAATGTTTCTTTTCTTGATGATTTACAGCGTATTATGATTAAGCTACTTGGTGTATTTGGAAAATACTCTTGTATAAAATTTCGCTATATACACGATTTTAATTATGGATTTGACTGGGCAAAGTGGGTAAAAAAAGATGAGAAGAATAGAAAAACCATAGCCCCATTTAGTATAGACTTCTTAAAAAGAATGTATAAAAGAGGAGAAGAGTTATTAGCTTTAATTCAGCAGGATGATAAGAAATACAATAAATTAGGAGAAAAGGAAAATTACAGAAATCCTTTTTTATTTATCAGAGAACCAGATGAAGAAATACGCTTATTAAGTTATTTGGCAAGAAATGAGTACGTTCCTGTGGCTTGTTGGAATAGAGACACCATACCTAATTGGAAAGAATCATTTGAAGCAAGAAGAGCACAAGCATCTACATTATTGGGTATTGTAAAATGAAGTATTTTTATTACAATGGAAACGCTATTAGACCCCGAATTAATACAATCTGTACAAGGGCTAGAGCTACTAGCTCGCAAAACAGTAGAAGGCTTTTTAGCAGGGGCAAATAGAAATATCCGTACGGGACAAGGTCAGGAGTTTAGTCAATATAAAGCTTATCAACCCGGAGATGATTTACGACAACTCGATTGGAAATTACTAGCTCGCTCTGATCGCTACTATATTAAGCAAGCAGAAACGGAAACCAATGTAACCGTCAATTTTATTCTCGATTCTTCGGCTTCTATGCGATATACAGAGAATAAACTGAGCAAAATTGATTTCTCAAAAGCTATGATTGCCTGTTTAGCTTACTTAGCTAATAAGCAAGGCGATCAAACGGGATTATTAGCTCTTAATAGTGTTGAAACCATTCATTTGCCTGCTAAACAATCGAATAGCTTTTTTAAACATTTTTTGTATCAGCTCCAAGCAATACAAGC
>JBCDJE010000225.1:0-6781 GCA_038748185.1 Bacteroidota bacterium | reverse complement strand
CAATTTCCTATTCTTAGTATTGTGAATGTAGTAAATTGCCTATCAATTTCCTAATTGTAGTATTGATTTTAGAAAAAAACTGAAATTATCTTTTACTTTTTCTAAGAATGAGGTCTATAATCAACCCGTTTCTTGCGGTTTTACTGCTTCTGTAATGGGTCTATTTTATGCTGTTTTGAATTTTAGTTAATTAGAATCTTTTTAACAACCTGTACATCTTTTGAACTTATCTCTAAAAAGTATAAGCCTTTAGGAAAATTTCCTACCTCCATATTTAACCTGTTAACTGAATCGGCAGGTTTGTTCTCGATTTGTTGTACTAAAATACCCGAAGCATTTATGAGCTTAATCTGATACTTGTTAGCTGAAGGAGGTAAGTCAAGATATAACTCTGACCCCTGCTGGAATAGGGTAGACTACCAAATTACTGTTTATTGAAGTGTTTTCAGTAGCCGTAACCGAAACACTCACCGTATTGCTAAAATTAGACGACTCTTCATTGGTGATAGCTGCTACCCTATAAAAATAGGTATTCCCTATTATTGCAGTAGAGTCTTGATATTCTACAGCATTTCTTAGCATAAAAAATATAACCGGACTAGGAAAACTATCTTCATTATCCCTCTCCACTTTATAGCGTTGCTCATTATCAGCATTATCTTCCCAAGTGAGTGTTGGTTGATAGCCGTTGACTGTTAAATTAGTTGGCATGGCTATGGACGATTCTGCCGTCCTAGCCAATAAGGGTTCACTATAATTTGAAGGTGTAGTATTGTTAAAAGCCCTCACCCTGTAATAATAAAATGTATTGCCAAATAAATTTTCATCAGTGAATGAAGTAGTATTAGCAGCTATGGTAAACGAAGTGCTGTTTGTAAATACATTTATCCGTGCTTCTTTCTACCACAAAATTGGTTTCATCATCTGAATTATCTTGCCAATTGCGCACTACTGAGTTACTGGTCACTTCAGTAAATGATAAGCTATCAGGTGCTATCGGTGGAATAAAATAAACTAAAGTATTTTTGACTGTGTTGGTAATAATAGCAGGGTTAAAGTCAAAGTCTTTCTCCATAAGTGATAGCATTCTTTTATCTTCACTGCACTTACAGATACAGTTATAAAAGTTATTATAGCAAAAAATATATAATTCCCTCTTTTAAAATGAATCAAGTAATGATAAACTTTTTTTTGATTATCCTAAGCCTTTTCATTTCATACAATGCTTCTGCACAAGGAGATCAAGTTGAACAAAGAAAAAAACATTTCAACCTTGAAGATGCACTTGGAATACAAGGATACGATCCGGTGGCTTATTTTATTCAAAACAAAGCGCTAAAAGGTTCAAAAGCATTTACAGCTACTTATTTAGGCATTCCCTATCGATTTATCTCAGAAGATAATAAAAATGCCTTCCTTATCAACCCACAAAAATATGAACCTCAATATGGAGGCTGGTGTGCCTATGCTATGGGGTTAGATGGAAGTAAAGTAAAAGTCGATCCCAAAACTTTTAAAATAATCGACAATCAGCTTTACCTTTTTTATAACTTCTTCTTTAACAATACCCTCAATGATTGGAATAAAGATGAAGTCAACTTAAAAAGTAAAGCTGATACGTATTGGAAAACTGCTTTTGAATGAGCCCTTTACTACTTTTATGCTTTAGGTTTTAATACCAAACGCATGAGGTGCATATCGGCTGTCATGTACAAAATGCTCTTATCTGCATTAAATGCACAATTAGCAGTAGCCTGACCGGTTTTAATCGTACCTAAGTGCTCTCCTTCAGGGCTAAATACCAATACCCCACCCGGACCGGTGGCAAACAAATTTCCGGCATTATCTACTTTTAATCCATCAGGCATACCTTTGGCTGTTTTACTGAGTGCTAAAGCATCAAAAAATACTTTCCCATTGCTTAAGTGCCCCGCTTCATCCACATCAAAAACCATCCAAATGGGTCTTTTTCCATGCGAGTTCGCCACGTAAAGTTTAGTTTCATCAGGTGAGAGCGCAACGCCATTGGGTCTTTCCAAGTCTTTGTATTCTAAAGTGGCGATACCATCCCTTACACTATAAACCCCTTGAAAATCAATTTCTTTATCTCCTTCTCTATTGGGTTTTGGCAAACCATAAGGTGGATCGGTAAAATAATAAATGCCTTTACTGCCCAATACCAAATCATTCGGGCTATTAAATTTCTTTCCTTCCCAATTGGTAACAATCGCTTCGAATTCTGCAGCAGGGCTGCTAATGGGTGCGGTCATCTTTGCTAACTGCCTGTCACCGTGTTGGCAGAGTACCAAATTATTTTCAGTATCTAATATAAGTCCATTTGCTCCTGACTCTCCCCCATGTTCCGATTCACCTGTATAACCAGAAGGTGTGAGGTAAACACTTGCCTCAGTATCGCCTGGAGACCATTGATAAATCTTATTTTCAGGTACATCTGTAAAAATTAATTTGTTTTCACTTTCTAACCACAAAGGACCTTCAGACCAAGTAAATCCAGACGCTAAAATTTCTATTTTGGCATTATCAGAAATTAAATCATTGATCTTATCATTCAGTCTTTCTATACTTCCAGTTTTCTGATAAGTGGGTTGTTTTACGTCATCTTCAGTATTACTTGCTTCTTGAAGCTTTTGTTCATTTCCTCCTCTTTCACAAGAAAAGAGCATACTTAAAATTATAAAAATAACAAACAAGCGGATTTTTGACAGTATTTTCATCTGTTTAAAATTTTTTGATTGCTGAATATTTAAAAAATTTGAATACATTCAGGAACACACATCAATTTTAATCATCTTTCTATATGAAGTTGAAATGATGAAAATTTATGTTCGTTTCATATAGCCTAAAAAGTTTACCTAATGCAATATAATCCTTATATATTGAAAGCAAAATTTTGGAGCTTACATTAAATTTCAATTATCACTCAAAAAGTATTATTTCACTATTAAAGTCCCACGCATCGAATAAGAGTGTCCGGGAAATGTACACACATAACGGTATTCACCAGGAGTGGTAGGAGCTGTAAAATAGATGGTTTCTTCACTTTCAGGTTGCAGTATATTACTATGAAATAAAACCAAATCTGTATCAGGTACATAGCTTTTATCTGGTCCGTCGAGCCCAAGGTTTTCCGCCATATTGGCTACTTTTTCCATAGCGTCACCGGTCTGGGTAATTACGATATTGTGTAACATATCGTCATTATTTTTAAAGGTTAAGGCGACTTTGCTTCCCGCTTTTACTTCCAACGTACGTGTATCGTATTGTAAACCGGGTTTTGTTCCCAATTCAAGCGATACTTCAGGACCATCTGTCCATGTTTCAGGCACTTTTGTGATGCGTTTACTACTAGATACTGAGCCTGAATTTTCCATAGCAGTCATTTCAGGCATACTTGTTAGAATTTTGCCACCAGGCACATCATTTAAAGTGTAATATCCTGTATTATGTAACAAAGATTTACCTGATGAAGAAAGTACATCTGCTTTTATCTCATGTATATATCCTTTTCTTAGTCCATGAATTTCTAATTTCACTTTCAATCCATCATCAGAAACTTCTGCTTTTGCAATGTGACAATTTTGCCTTTCAATAATATCACTGCCATACTTACTGTGGTAGTGATAATTGAAACTAGTCATCTTATATGTAGTCGGATCGGCTGCTTTACTTTTATTTACTGGTTGAGTAAAAACCAATTCAAAACCATCTGCCAGCGCTTTCATTTCTTTAATTTCAAAAGGAGTTTTTCCTGTCCAAACTAATCTTTGCAGTCCATAAGGCGCTTTCCCTGTGGAAGCCCAACCCCTACTGGTCATCCCAACGAAAATAGAACCATCATTTCCCCAAACCATTCTCAATAGACCTGAAGAGAATCCTTCTCTAAATGGAAAACAAGCTCCTTGATACACGCCATTTACATTCTCCATAAATACACGCATAATTTTGCTATGTCCTTGGTCACCTACCAACATCTGTCCTTCAAAAGGACCAAATTTACCTGCAGTTTCATCTATTAAAAAACCAGAGGTTGAAATCCCCATTAGCGTATGTGGAAACCATATAGCAGGTACTTTTAGCTCAGGTACAAATTTAGCTGCTTCAAACATAGTGATGCCTTTGTTAGGTACTTGTTCTTTGGTGAGTTTCAACGGAGAAGCCGGGTCATTAGCCCATTTTAAACCAGCAGGATTTCCTGCAAAGTCCCCTGCTTCTAAATGCGTCATTCTTCCAGAACCTACCCAATCTCCTTGGTTCTCTGTATAAAAAATATCACCAGCTTGGTTTACACCAAAACCTGCTGGTGAACGAAGTCCGGTAGCAATAGGTGTCATCTCTCCTTCTGGAGTGATTTTCAATAACCAACCACGCCACTTTACCAAGCTTTCTCCATAGCCAATCCATGAAAGATTGAGGGTAACCAGCATATCATTATTTGGTAGAATCACAGGACCATAGGAATAATCGTGATAATTACCAGAAAGTGGCCAAGAGTACACTGTTTTAAATATATCTGCTTTACCATCTCCATTACGGTCTTCTATCCTACTCAATTCCCCTCTTTGCGTTAAGAAAAAACCGTTGTCTTTGTAAGTGAGCCCCAATGGTTCGTGTAAACCGGAAGCAAACTTCTTAAATATCGGTTTTTTACTATAAGGATTTTCTATTAGCCAAACCTCCCCTCTTCTCGTAGAAACACCCAAATTGCCGTTATCGGTAAATGACATGCCTCCTACTTCCAAAATAACATCGTTAGGAATGGGAATAGTCTCTATGCGATAGTATTGCTTCTCCTCTAACGTATCAGCAGGATCTAAAGCAAGAACACTAAGGTCTAATGATATACTCTGCTGAGGTAATAAAAAAAGAAAGCTTATTACCCAAATGAATACAGATAAATAATTGATATAGCGGTCATTTTTCATCTTCATATTTTTACCAAATTGTTTCATAAATAATATCAACTACAGCATTTTCTGCTTTAAATAGAAGCTCTTGTATTTTTCCGGTTTCTCTCACTAATATATTTCCTCCATCAGATTTACTAATACCTAAATAGTATTTTTTATCATCAACGGCGTAAGTGCCATCGGGCAACAAAGTTATGTTCTTCCCTTCAGCTAGTTTTACATAAGTATCGCTAGTCGCATTATCTAAATGAATATTTCTTGTAAACTGATGATTATCCTTATTGGGCAGGACTTTATCAGACATCACTACTTCTTCTACTTTCATTTTATAAGTTGGGTAACCAAAATCATCTAATTCATAGCCTTCTTGCTTATATACAATATCTTTCTGAATAGAATCGGGCCAGATAGCATCTTTATTTTTTAAAAAAGCTATGGTTGGTCCAGAATGAAACTCAATTTCTGGTCCTAAAGGTTCTGAAAGTTGTGAAGGCCCTCTTTCAAACCACATAGGTGTAGCGTCAAGAAAACCACCATGCCAAGCTTGCAAAAAAGTGCCAGTCTCCAACGCATAAGAGTAATGAATCCCAATCGGACTTCCCACTGAAATCACATGAGTACGTTTCTCATCTCCGTGCATCATAAAACTTCTTTGAGTTATTACGCTTTCTGATGCGCTGATATATATAGGATTTTTAGGCTTATTGATATGGATGGAACTAGGAGCATGTAAGGGATGCCTGGCAATATTTTTACCTTCAGCAAACAGTGCTAAGCCCTTTCTCCATCTGCGAGAAGGTTTATTATATATGAGTTTAAAGGGGAAAGTACCCGCCTTTATTTTTGTTTTAGCAATCGCTTTATCGGCAAATGAGTGGTAGTAGTCATAATTGATAATGGTATCTTCTGCGATTACAAAATATCCGCCACCATCCAATTGTAGTGTAAAAAAGTATTCCCCTTCATCAGGAATAGTAATATTCCCCTCATAGAGTAGTAAATACTGGTCGGGTTGTGTCGCTTGAAGAAAGGAAATAGAATCTGTATTAACTGCTAACACTGGTGTCTGGCTTAAAAACTCACGAATAGTATCGTCAATACTTTTATATTGACTCACTTTCATTTCACTAAGTATCACTTTTTTACCATTGTAAGACCTATATTTAATATTTCTAAAAGCTACAGGCCCATGATCTCCCTGTAACATGAGCGGTGCAGACGATACTTCTTGTCCAAAGGCTGCTCCTCTTGTTGGGCCACTTACTTCTATGTTTTGTTGTACTAGTGTACCATTGAGATAAACCTCTTTAAACATAGCATTAGCTGTTTTCTTACCATTACTATCGAAACGAGGAGCTTTAAAAACAATTCGGAAATGCTGCCAAAGCCCGGGAGCTTTTGCTGCGTTGGTCAAAGGAGAAATGCCATCAAAACCTTTTTCTCCTTCCGGTTTGCTTTCATCCCACCTTTGGTAAATACCACCCATATCACCGTGCTTGGGATCAGGTATTCCCCAACTGTCTAATAGTTGTACTTCGTATCTGCTCATGAGATAGATGCCAGAATTAGACGATTTTGGCATCATTACTTCTAGCTCTAAGTCAATATCTACATGTTCAAAGTCTGTAAAGAGGTTATCTTTGTTATTATCATCAGGCACGTTGACCAATATCCCTTCTCCGTCTGTAACTTCTATTGCCCTATCTACATTTCTATCAGCATAAACGTCTCCAGCAATAAGCCAATTAGATTTTGCTTCCTTAAAAGTACTGAGATTATTTAGCGTTACTTCCTGCATGGGGAAAGTACCTACAGGAAGTTTTTTTCCATTGGGTTGGATATCTTCTTTACAT
>JBCDJE010000224.1:0-6792 GCA_038748185.1 Bacteroidota bacterium | reverse complement strand
GTATATACCTCTTTTTTTTACTATTAATGGATTATGGAATTAACCTATTCTCAAAAATTTCAGGAAAAAGAAATATCCACCTCAGTATGGGAAATGCCTTGGTATATTTACTCAGCTTTATTAGCCACAACCAGTATTATTACTGGTTTAATTTGGGATATTTCTTGGCACCTGAGTATTGGTAGAGATGGTCTCTTCTCGCCCCCACATTTGCTTATTTATCTAGGAGGTGTATTAGCCGGGATTGGGGGTGGTTACCTTATGATTAAAACTACTTTTTTTGGAACTGAAAAAGAAAAGCAAAGTACTGTATGGTTTTGGTGGTTTCGTTCACCATTAAGTGCTTTATTTTTAGTTTGGGGGGCTTTAGCTATGCTCACCTCAGCCCCTTTTGACGATTGGTGGCATAATGCTTATGGATTAGATGTAAAAATCTTGAGTCCTCCTCATGCTTTATTGGCTGCAGGTATGCTAATGGTACAATTGGGAGCAGTGATTCAATTACTAAGTTATCAGAATAGTTTAAAGGCTTCTAAAAGTGTATCCAACGTTTTAGCCGAAAAAAAATTAAAACGGGTACAACTCATGTATGTATATACTATAGGTATGTTAGTGGCTATTGTAGGGATTATTTTTTCAGAATACATGTCTCCAAATCATAGCCATGCTTCTATATATTACATAGTAGGTGGGGCAGTGTATCCCTTATTTTTAATTGCAGCCAGTAGAGCTTCCGATCTTAAAATGCCCATCACAATAGCAGCGCTTTTTTACATAACTGTGAATCTACTGATGTTATGGATTTTACCTTTGTTTCCTGCTACACCAAAATTAGGACCGGTGGTAAATCAAATTACCCATTTTGTCCCATATAGATTTCCACATTTGTTAATTATTCCTGCTTTGTTTTTGGACTTGTATCAAAATAAATTTCAAAGAAAGAACGACTGGCTTAATGCACTTTTTCTTGGGCTGATTTTTTTTGGAGGCTTTTTTATTACCCAGTGGTTTTTTGGCATATTTCAATTAAGCGATTATGCTAAAAATTGGGTTTTTGCTGGAGATGCTTTGGCTTATAACTGGAATCCTGACTGGAAACATCGAGATGCCTTTTATCCTTGGTTAGAAACTGGAACTGCTAGCTTACTACAAGGTTTAGGGATAGCAGTGCTAACTACTATCATTTCAAGCAGAATAGGTTTGTGGTGGGGCAATTGGATGAAAGCTGTAAAAAGATAATTAATCTAAAAATTGAAAAAGTTTGAAAAATCTATTTATTTCCGGTGTTCTCTTTGCGATATTACTTTTTTGTTCCGGTCATGTGGGAAGTCCCAATATCGTATTTGAAGGAAGTGCAGGACGATATAAATTATTGGTGAATGTACAACCTCCGGAAGTAGTTCCGGGATTAGCACAAGTATCCGTAAGAATTCCAGAGGGCGAAGTGCAAAAAGTAAGTGTTCAAGCAGTTTATTTTCGCTATGGTGGTGATAGTGCTCCAGAACCTGATTTAGTAAGCCCTGTAATGGGAGACGAAACACTTTATGCAGGAGAACTTTGGCTGATGTCTCATGGGTCTTCCAGTGTAAAAATTATTGTAGATGGTGCAGAGGGGCGTGGTACTACTGTTATTCCAGTGCCTGCTTTGGCTACTGCACAATTACAAATGGAAGATGAATTGGGAATTGTCTTAGCTATAATGGGATTGATTTTATTTCTCGGAGGGGCTACAATTATTGGTACAAGTACGGGAGAGGCAACGCTTACTCCAGGAATTGCAATAAACACGCGTAAAAAAACGAAAGCCGTAAGTGTTGGCGTTGCTATGCTTTTTGTATTTTCAGGCGTGTTGTATTTAGGTAAAATGTGGTGGGAAAGTGAAGAAAATAGGTACGAGCGCTATATGTATAAACCAGTGGGTCTTTCAGCAGAAATTTTACCTATGCAAAATATGCAAGTTATGCGGTTAAACCTAGAAGACGAAGGGCATTTTGATCGAAAAGCTGGGGACCTGATTCCTGATCATGGGAAACTCATGCATCTGTTTATGATGAGTGCATCTAGCATGGATGTTTTTGCGCACCTACATCCGGTA
Source organism: Bacteroidota bacterium (assembly GCA_038748185.1). GTDB lineage: Bacteria > Bacteroidota > Bacteroidia > Cytophagales > Flammeovirgaceae > Chondrinema. The sequence goes on along the minus strand of JBCDJE010000224.1, from coordinate 4,697 downwards.
AAGTTTGATTCTGTAACCTATGATGTTTCTTTGCCTGAACTACCAAATGGTAGGTATCATCTATTTGCTGATATAGTTCACCAAAGTGGATTGAATGAGACATTGGTGACCGATATTACTTTAGGCAATACTGGAATGCAAGCATCAATAATACCAATAACAGGTGCTGGTAATGTACAAGACATTCCACCTTCAGATGAAAATGATTCTTGGTATCTGTATGAAAAACCGAATCAATTTATTCAGAAAATAAAGAATGGGTATCAAATGACTTGGGAGCAACAAGCTGATAAAAAGTATAAAGTAGGACAGGTAGCGTCTTTAAAATTCTCTTTAGCCGATCATAACGGTTTGCCAGTAGCACTGGAACCTTATCTAGGAATGTTAGGACATTCGGCAATCGCCAAAAAAGATGCTTCTGTATTTATCCATTTACACCCAATTGGTACTATTTCTATGGCAGCTCAGGAAATGTTAGCCAACAAAATTGGTGATGATGTAACCTTATGTGTTGTATTAGACTCTACAAATTATGACATGACTAATATTACGAACCTAAGCCCTAATCAAGTTACTACTATGCGTACCGATATTTTAAAAATGATGGAAGAAAAAGGGTTATCTCATCAAGTGTCCTTTCCCTATGCCTTCCCAGAAGCGGGTAACTATCGCATTTGGGTTCAAGTAAAAGTAAAAGGAGAGGTGCTAACTGCTGGTTTTGATGTTATGGTAGAAGATGATGAAAATGTAGGGAGCTGATTTTTGTTCTCGAATCATTATCATCGATACTCAGAACTGGCTAGTTAAGAGTGTTTGTTCAATAGTTTATACCTTTCGATAGCTTAGCACAATCATTTAAAAAATCCTGAGATATTTACAGGAAAAAATCACAACGGATAATTGAAAAATACGTTGCTCTTTTTTGAAGTATCGACTAAAGTTTTTATTTACAAAAGGCAATAGTATGCGTAAAAAATGGTGGAAATATCTTCTTGGCGTATTGCTAATTCTAGTTGCACTGGTGTCAACAGCAATTTTCTGGGTTTATCGTAACCAAGAAAGCTTATTGCAAAATGTGCTCACTGAAATGAATCAAGCACAACCGGGTAATTATGTTATAGATGGAAGTCATATCGAATTTCTTAAAACCTTTCCCTATATTTCTATCGATCTTGAAAACTTGGCTTTTTATGCTAATGATTCTCTCAATAAAGTACCAATTTACCAATTTGAAGATGTATATGTGGGCTTTAGTTTTTGGAAACTACTCAAAGGTAAAATAGATATAAAACGCATACTGGTTGAGAATGGCACAATAGATATTATTCATTATAAAGATGGTAACTGGAATTTACTGCAAGCGAAAAACACAAAAAAAGCTGATAATACCAAGGGAACTGAAGAAAATGCTGCCTTACAACTCGATCTACAGGAGATTTCTTTGAAAAATATAATAGTAAGAAAAACGGATTTACTAAATAAGCAGTTAGTCGTTTTAAAGATTGAAGAAAGTGAAGCAGGAATTTCCTTACAGCAAGATTCATTAGTTGCACACCTTGAAAGTAAACTCACATTAGAAAAACTTGAAACGGATGGGAGTACTATTTTTCAAGACAAGCATTTGACATTGCATTACGATCTTTCCTATCATCTTGCAGAACAATGGCTTCGCCTGAAAAAAAGTAATTTCGAGCTTGAGGAAGCTGAGTTTTTTATGGAGGGTGATATAGATATTGCTAATGAAATGGATATGGACTTGCGCGTTTATGGTCGAAAGCCCGATTTTAAACTGTTACTTTCACTAGCACCAAACGACTATTATGAAAAACTCAAAGAATACCGTAACGAAGGAGATGTCTACTTTACAGGTCGTATTTTAGGAAAGGCAGCCAATAGCCAAATGCCTCGAATTGACTTGGAGTTTGGTTGCAAGAATGCCTATTTTGTGCAGACCGAAAAAGAAAAACGGCTGGAAGACCTCGGTTTTCGTGGATATTTTACCAATGGGAAAGACCAAAGCCTCGAAACTAGTGAACTCATCGTAGAAAACCTGAAAGGCAAACCCGGAGGAGGTGTTTTTGCAGGGAAGTTTAAAATCAAAAACTTTAAAAAGCCTTATTTACTCATTGATTTACATGCCGATATTGATCTGAAAGATATGAGTGAATTGCTCGATATAGAAAGTTTTCCCGATGTTTCAGGACAACTACTTATTGATATGACTATTGATGAAGTTTTTGATATTAATACATCTACCAATCTATTGAAAAAACTAAAAGACACCATTTATGCCAAAGTAGTGATGAAAGACCTGAACTTTAAATTAGCGGATTATACTCATCCATTTGAAGGGGTTAACGGCGAAATATTTTGGAATGGTGGCGATTTAGAACTTAAAAATTTCTCGGGTAAAATTAACAATAGTGATTGGAAGCTTACAGGAAAACTAACCAATCTTGCCTCTATTATTCATGGAGAAAATGACCCGGTTGAGGCACAACTCAGGCTGAAAAGTAAACGCCTAGGTTTTGCTGAAATACTGCCCTATGACTCCACTCTATCTACCCAAACCGAAGAAGTATTAAGTGACCTGTACTTATCAACACATATAAATACGACAGTTAATCATCTTTTAAATTTTAAACATTTGCCACAAGGAGAGTTTTTTATTGATACACTTTCATGCAAAATGCAAGGGTACGCTCATGCGCTTAAAAATTTTCATACTGATTTGCTGATTGATAGCAGTAAGCTATTACTGAAAGATTTAAGTGGAGTGATAGACCAAAGTGACTTGATGTTAACTGCGGAAGTGGAAAATTATCCTGCTTTGTTTGATACTACCCAACTAAATAGACCTGTTGCTTGGAAAATGGATTTTCGTTCGGGTTTTCTTAGTTTCCAAGATTTATTTACCTATAAAGGTAAAAACCCTATGCCTAGAGAATACCAACAAGAAGTGCTGCGTGCATTAAGTTTTTCCTTTCATGGTAATAGTACAAATGGAGGTTTGTTACATACGAAAGGCTTACCGCAATTGCAATTAGAACTCGATGCACTTAATGGTAAATTTACTTTTCATAAAATGCCTTTGAGAGATTTTCATGCTATGCTCAAAACAGAACAACAGGACTTGCACATTCAAGAGTTTCGGGGCAAAGTGGGACGATCAGATTTTGAAATCACAGGCTTGCTTACAAATCTTGTGGGAGAAGATACATTAGGAATACAAGGCAATTTACAACTAAACGGGAACACGCTCGATTTAGATGAGCTTATGGCTTATGACGAGGAAGAGGAAAAAGAAAAAGCAGCCAAATATGGTGCGTCTTATCATGACAGTACAGAAAATCTGTTTACCGTACCTTTTCCTGCGCTCAACTTTTCATTGGATTTAGGCCATTTATCTTACCATAAATATAAGCTTGACAAGCTAAAAGCAAAGGGACGACTAACCCCTAATCATCTGGTGTATCTTGATACCTTGCAAATGTTAACAGCAGATGGTGCAGTTGGGTTAAAAGGGTATTTTAATGGTAGTAACCCTGACAGTATTTATGTAAAAAGCGATCTATATCTAGCGGGATTGGCCCTTGATAAAATATCTTATAAAATGGATAATTTTGGTACTGATTACGCTTTTAATGAAACTTTACATGGTAAAGTTTATGGGAAAATCAGTTCAGTAGCACGTTTGCATGCTGATTTCACTCCTTATTTAGAGGGCAGCGAAGCGCACATGGATGTAAAGATTTTAGATCGAAGACTTGAAAATTTCCCACCTATGGATATGATGGCTGAATATTTTGGAGAAAATAAAGTAAAAAATATTCGCTTTGGAGAACTGAGCAATGTATTCGATTTTAAAGATAATCAGTTATCTATCCCTAAAATGGAAATAAGTTCAACTTTAGGCTTTATCAATATTTCGGGTAAACAATCCATGGACCTTAACATGGACTATTATATTCAGGTGCCTTTTAAAGTTATAGGCAAGGCAGTGAAAAATAGCCTATTTGGTGTAAAAGATGATAAAGCAGATGAACAGGAAATTATTAGTAATGAAGGTAAAAATCGTCTTTTTTTGAATGTAAGAGTAAGTGGAAACCCCGATGAGTATGATATAGAACTAAAAAAAGCACGAAATAAAAAAGATGAATCTTAAAAACTAGGGGTATGACATTACAATATCATACCTCTAAAAAGGCTATAATCCTGCCTTTATTTTACATCGCTCAATAGAGTCCATTGCTCGTTGTAGCGTGTCTTTATTAAGCGTATGCCTTGCACAATCTTTATAGTATTTAATTGCTCCATCAAATTCGCCCAATTGCTCATACATGATACCATATTCATTATATATGGTAGACTTTTCTACTCCGGGTACTTCTAATGCTTTTGTTAGCAACATTTTGAGCTCATCGTATTTACCAAGTGTGGAAAGCAATATAGCATAATTGGTATATACAGCAGGGTAGGTAGGCGCTTTTTCTAAGGCAAGTTTATAATAATGTTCGGCTTTATCGTAGTTGCGAAATTTGGTTTCATGGAGCCAGCCTAAATGATTGTAAGCTTTCCCAAATTCAGGGTTTTCTCTTAGAATTTGTTCTAGTTTATTAACTGCTACTTCAAATTTCCCATTCTTGAGGTCAACATCTGCGGCTTGGAAGAGTTCTTCCAATTTAATTGTGTTATCC
>JBCDJE010000223.1:0-6821 GCA_038748185.1 Bacteroidota bacterium | reverse complement strand
ATGGAAGCGCACTTACAACTGCAAAATGTATTTTTTCTAAAAATAGAAATGAGCACTTAAGTGAAGAAAAGTTAGTAGGTCAATTAAAGAACATTTTTGGCTTAAAAAACCTGTTTATATTGACGTATGGCTATTTAGCTGGAGATGATACAGATTCTCATATTGACATGCTAGCACGTTTTGTAGATAGTACAACTATTATGTATGCTTCTTGTGAGAATGAGGAAGATGAACATTACAATGAGCTAAATCTCATGAAGTTTGAATTAACGGCATTAAAAGCGAAATATGAATATCAATTAATAGACTTGCCTATTGGAAAGGTTCATGATGAAAATGGTAACAGATTACCTGCAAGTTATGTGAATTTTCTAATTATCAATAATGCCGTTTTGGTACCTCAGTATAATGTAAAAGAAGATGTAATAGTTTACAATAAATTCAAGATTTTTTTTAAAAAAAGAGATATTATTCCTATTGATTGCTCACTTTTGATTAAACAAGGAGGGTCTTTACACTGCGCCACAATGAATTTTTACAAAGGTACTTTCTATTAATCCTTTTTCATTCTTACATATCTACTTGAGCTATAAGATATGCTATAATTGCTCGGTAATTTATCGGCTCAGTACTAATACTAAGATTATTAGAAGCACGCAATTTTCTATATTCGTAGCTACATCTATTGGTATATTTTTGTATTTCGTAGTTAGTCAATATTGAACCATCAGTTGCTCTTGGGTTTATAATTTTTACTTTTCTCGGAGCAATAAGACTGATAATATCTTGTATATCACCAATCTCTGAAAAGTGTGGTAGATAAGTAGCAAAATGCCAATCTTTCCAACCGGAAGATGGAGGAAAAAAAGTAAGCAAATTATTCGCAGTGTAAATAGATTTTATTCTTTCATCAAAAGCTGTTGCAAGTAAAGCTGCTAATTGTTTATTTACCGTTGTATCAGTAGTTACAATAAATATTTTTGTGGTGTCTACTATCTCGTTTCTTGTGACAAGATAATCTACTGCTCTTATATAGTCGTAAGTTTTCTGACCAATTAAAGGCTTACCAAGAAAAACACTATTTGTATAGGATAAATACTCAATATCCGTTTTATTTCTATGTAAGTTTTCTGTATTACTACCTCGCCGCAAATTGATCGAAAAAACAGCAAACCCTGATTTTATTAATGAATCCTTTAAAATATTTTCTTGTCTACCAAGCAGTACTGTTGGCCTATTATTTTCAGCAGTTATGTTGTAAGAAAGCTTGGCAACAAGTTGAATATTATATTCTGTATTTAGTACAATAGATTCTTCAACTATACTATCATTGATGATGACAACTTGCTTGTTATGAGGAATTTCTAAAGATCTTTTTCCAATTTGCTCAAAATCTAATAATTCAATCAGGCTAGACTTAAATACCGGTTTCTTTGTAGTAAAAGCACTTCTTTTTGAGGCTTTTTTTAGAGCACTATTTGCCAAATCTTCAAGTGTTGCAGTAGAATATATAGGCATTCCTACATTTAAAATACTATCTGAATTGGCTTGACTTTCTGGCTCTTTTGTTGAAGCGTCAATTCCTAATACCTGATTAAAAAAACTATATACTGCTTCACGGTGCACTATGGTATCTTTATGCCCGATATCAACAATTTCCGTTTTAGGGAAAACTGAATCACCATATAATTGATAAATTTTCTTTGCTTTGGATACTGTTCTCTTAGTAGATTCTATAGAAAAAAAATCTTTTTTCCCTGCTCCAATAAGAATTGGTCTAGGTGCTATTAAATTCATTACATGATGTTGCTCCATGTACTTTCTTATAGAAGGTAAATAATTATCCAAAGTGTGGGAAACATTACTAGTAACCATCCCTTCAAAAGAAGAAACATACATAATAGGTGCTGTGGCTTTTACCCTATCATCGGCTGCTGCTAAGTAAAAAGATTGAAAACCACCTCCAGACCTTCCTGTAACACCGATTTTGTCCTTGGCAACCAAATTATTTTTTGTATATAAGAAATCAATAGCCCTAGAAGCATCCCAAATTTGCCAGCCACCAGGAGAGTGTCCAGTCAAAAATAATTGTGGAGATTGTTGCCCAGTGAATTTCCGTTCTCCTGCACCTATTTCATCAATACTCATTACTATATATCCTTTTTTTACAAGGCTAATCATACTTCTTTGATAATTCTTAGTAGATTTTCCTTCACCACTATGCCCATTAAGATATAAAATCGCAGGTCGTGGAAACTCCACTCCTTTTGGTATATATAGATTAACCGGCACCCAAAAATTTGGCTGACTTTGGTAAACTAATTTCTGTATTGTGTATTCAAGAAACTCTATTTTTTTACCTATATATCGGCTTTGAATAGGAGGTCTTTTTTCCCATTCTTGTAAATTGAATCCTAGAGATTTAATAAGTTTCTCATAGTAAAAAGGTCGCTGAGCTTTCCATTCTACTAAGCTATCAGGATTTTTTTTTGCTTTAGGAGGAGGCATTTTAGCAATTATATGCTGAAATCTATTCACCATATCGGTAGTATCTATTGCATTGGTTGCTAACCAAGTGGTTCGGAAACTACTGGTATCAGTTACATCAGCCCAGTTATCAGTTTTAAAAGGAAGTACGACTATATCATTTTTATTAGATAGGTTGGCATCTCTTAAAAAATTTGAAAAGGCATACCTTACTGCTACAGGTTTCTCCACTAAATCGCTATGGACTATCAGAGTTGAATCATTAATTGCAAAGGCTTTTGCAGGTTTAAATACTTTATCATAGCTAGCAATACTAAAACCTTTTCCATAGCCATATTTACTTTTAAATTTCAACGTATTATTTGCAGAAAAATATAGTTTGACTTTTTTTCCTTCTATTTGAAAACGATTGGGTTTAGGCGCTTTAAATTTCCTTTCATTTCTTTCATCGAGTGCTTCTATTAAATGTATTATATTAGAAACCGGTATTTCTTCAGCATTGAATGGGCTATTAAAAATTGCTAGATTAGAAAGGGATAATAATTTACTTTGTACAGAAAGAAATGCTACATAATAACTATTTAATAAAGCCTCATTAGCGACAAGCCTATCATTTAATATTAAAAAAGGCAAAGCCGTATCATTCCATGTGCCTCTAAATGAGCTTATCAAATCAAATAACAGTTTTTCTACATAGAAAGCATACTTCGCATCTACTGCATTTTGTTGCCAAATAACACCTTTTAAGCTGTAACTCGCAAAAGGGCTAACCATGCCGTTATACACTATTGAAGGATATTTCTGTAAAATATTGATACCTTTTCTTTTCTTGATAAAATTATTGATACCCGTAAAGTGTCTTTCCATTATGGCAAGTGTATCCTGAAACTCCGGATACTTTTTCAAGCTATCAGGATGTATCCATGTTTGAAGCGAAGCATTTTTATATTGACTAAAAATAAATGCAGTAGGTACTCTATTTTCGTGGTATAAGCTATCTGCAAGTTGCCAAAAAAATGAGTTAGTTATAGTATCTGTTGTAAGGTTAGCTTTCCATTTTTCTTTACTCACAACTTTCTTTAAAGGTTTAAGAGCAAGCTGTGTTTCAGCTTTAAAGAAACGAATTGGATACTTTTTTTTTGTAGATACTTTTTCAGCTTTAAATTGTTGATTTGTGCTTAAATCAAATTGGTCTCCGGTAACGAGCCACACATCACCTATCATCACATTATTAATGGTAATGAGATTTCTTCCAAGAATATTCATCACATAGGGGCCTCCTGCACTTAGAGGCTCAATGCTTACTTGCCATTCGCCTTTTCTATCAGCACGAGTTACTGCACTTCTTCCTCGTAATGTTACGGCAACTCTTTCGCCGGGCGAAGCACTTCCCCATATTTTAATTTCCTTTCCTCTTTGTAATACCATCCCTTCACTAAAAATTTCTGGAACCCATACATTGCCTATAGTTGGATAGGAGAGATTAAAAAAAATGATTAGTACTACTAATAAAACCTTATGCATCCTTATGCAAAAAAAGAATAGTGTATTAAATTTATTAAGCTTCTATCAATAATAAGATAATTCTTCAATATGATGAATGTCATTAGATAAATTATTGATTTTAGTACATTAGAGAAACAAATTTTCAACAGATAAGATTTTTAAAATTCTACGAAGATGAAAAATTCCAGAAGAAAATTCGTACAACACGCTGCAATGTTAACAGGTGCAGGACTTGCTTCTACAGTTCCACTAGAAGTATTAGCAAGAAATAAAAAACGAGTAGCTCCCAGTGAGCAAATTCGTTTTGGGGTAATTGGTTGCAAAGGCATGGGCTGGTCTAATATGCGCGCTCATTTAAAAATGGATGAAGTAGAATGCGTAGCACTTTGCGATGTTGATCAAAGTGTATTGGATATGAGGACTGCAGATGTAGAGAAAGCTATAGGGAAGAAGCCGAAACAATACAAAGATTATCGAAAAATGTTAGATGATAAAGAGATTGATGCTGTAATTATTGGTACACCCGATCATTGGCATTGTTTAAATATGATTGCAGCATGTGAAGCAGGAAAGGATGTGTATGTTGAAAAGCCGCTAGCCAATTCGATTACAGAATGTAATATTATGCAAAAAGCAGCTGATAGGCATAATAGAATAGTACAAGTTGGTCAATGGCAAAGAAGTGGAAAGCATTATGCTCAAGCAATAGATTATGTACGATCTGGCAAATTGGGGAAAATTAGATTAGTGAAAGTTTGGGCTTACCAAGGATGGATGAAACCTGTGCCTGTAAAACCAGATACCAATGTTCCTGAAGGTGTCGATTACACCATGTGGCTCGGTCCTGCTCCTACAAGACCCTTTAACGAAAATCGATTTCATTTCAATTTTCGATGGTTTTGGGATTATGCAGGAGGTTTAATGACTGATTGGGGCGTACATGAAATAGATATTGCTTTATACGCTATGAATGCCATAGCGCCGAAATCAGTCATTGCTTCAGGAGGAAAGTTTGCTTACCCTGATGACGCTTCTGAAACGCCTGATACTTTACAAGCTGTTTTTGAATATGAAAACTTCAATATGCTCTGGGAACATGCTACTGGTATTGACGGAGGAAACTATGGCAAAGCAGAAGGTATCGCTTTCATAGGAAACAATGGTACTTTAGTAGTAAATAGGAATGGTTGGGAAATAATCCCTGAAACGTCTTGGGAAGATGGTAAACAAGTGTATGATATGTCTGCAATACCACCACAAAACCGAATGGGAAACCCATTAGAAGAACATGCACAAAATTTTGTTGCAGCTGTAAAGTCGAGGGATAAATCAGGGTTAAAATGTAGTATAGAAAGTGGTAGTGTAGCTGCGATAAATGCTCATATGGGAAACATCGCTTTTAAAACCGGTAGAAAAGTTTATTGGGATAAAGAAAAAGGAATTTTTAAGAATGATGAAGAAGCCACTAAACTTATTACACCTGTTTATCATAATAAGTGGCAATTACCAAGTGTTTAGTAAGTTACTTCTTAAAACCTGAGTAAAATATAATTCGTAAGCATTTGGGAGCTTTCAACCATATTGAAAGTTTTCCAAATGTATTTTCTCAAAACAAAAAAATTGAACTTTTTCTCTAACATACTGCTACTATTTCTTTCTTGTTTTGCTTTTAATGTATGTGCACAAATTGATATAGAGCAAAAAGAGCATCAAATTGATTCCCTTAAAGGCAACCAAAAGTATAGGTTAATGCTAGAAGTTGCTGAAGTTTACGCTGATTCAATTCCTAAGAAGTCACTTTATTATATGCAAGTGCTTATTAAGGAAATTGGTAAGCCTTCGAAAAGACAATCAAAAGATCATATTATTTTTCTTGCTGATGCCTACTATAATATGGGCAATAGTTATTTATCACTATCAAATAATAAGGAAGCTGAACAAGCTTTTTTAAATAGTTTTAATATCTCTCATAAGTTCAGTTATACTTACGGAAAAGACAGGGCAGAGAAAACACTTAACGATTTGGGTGTGAATACAGGAACTTGGTGGGAGAGACAATTGAATAACTTAGGCAACCTTCAAATCAATGAGAAAATAAAAGATGCTACCTCAGATATACAAATTTCTGCAAAGAGTTTTACCGAAAATATAAAGGAAAATCGAATAGAAAAGCTAGATGCTAATGCAGAAGAAGCTCATACTAATAAAAATTATTACACTGCCATAAATCATTACAGTAAAGCTCTTGAGATTTCTAAAGCGCTCTACGATAAGGAAAATGTTGTAATGCATCACTTATTGTTGGCAGAATTATATAAAGAGATTGAGAATACACCTGATGCTATACAACAATACGATTCTGCAATATTTGTGATAAATACTTGGGAAGGAATACCTAATAATAAGGTTTTTACTGACAGTATAATGGCTCTTAAAAAGAGACTTGCAAAAGGGTTAAAGCCTCCTGTTCTTAAAAAAAATGAAATTGCCAAGCCATTAATAGTTCAAAAAAAACAACAAGATTCAACCATAATTTCCCTCGATGATAAGATTTATATTTCAACTGAAAATATAGCAGAAGAAAAAAAGAAGTTAGCTATTTTAGATGATGGTATAAAAGAAAGTTTACAAAAGGGAGATTACGAAAAAGCCTTGGAATACAAAGAACTCTATTTTTTATCTCAGCTAAAACTTACCCGCGATTCTGCTCAAATAATTGAACTTCAAGCCAAAAAAGATGAGCAAGAGTACCAAATCAGCGTGCAAAAGACACTGATAGAACAAGAACAAAATGCCAAGATTCAAGAAAGAAATGCCAAAATATTTCT
>JBCDJE010000222.1:0-6842 GCA_038748185.1 Bacteroidota bacterium | reverse complement strand
CGGAAATCCATTCAAAATGATGATTACCTAAAAATTTAAAACTCTGCAGTGTAGTCGTTCTATTTTTAAGGATACTTTCATTAGTAAAAGTGAGTAATATCAATCCGCTAACTAAAATAAGTATAGCTATAAAATTATGTTTATAGGTAAGAAAAAGAAAAATAGGAAGCGTTAGCAAGGAATATTCTGCTAAGTATAGAATAGGTATAAATATACCAAGTACGTTGAGTAGTTGTTTATCTTTTCTTGAAAAATGGATTGAGCCAACTATTAACAAAGCAACTGAAGAATAAACAATTGAAGTATTGAATGAAATGTCAGGTTGAAAAAGTATTATCATTACAAGTATGGATAATACAAGTAATAATAAGGTGTAAACCATACCCAGTTGCTTTATCATTCGGTAAAACTGGATAAACCTAATTTTTATCAGTATTATAGAAATTTGTAGACTTTGCTTTATTGTTTTCATGTGTTTAAATTTTTTATTTCTAAGTGGTCAAAAAACTGGGACACATTCAGAAACTCATATTAATTTCCATCATTTTCCTTTGCGAATAGGATATGATGAAAATTCATGTTCACTATATTTTTCTTACAACACTTATGCGCCATTATATAAAACTTAATAGTTCATTCATTAGAAGTTTTAACATTTTTTTATAACTTGTGTAGAAATACTAACTATTAAATAGTCTGAAATTATTAGACTAACACAATAAATATGAAAGATGAAAAACTACTACCTAAACAAGAGCTAGAAGAAATTCAAGCTTTTAAGCATTGTTTTGGGCAATTTTATACAGCGATGTTACGAAAAGCATCTATGTTGTTAAAAATTCCTGAATTATCTGAAGATGCTGTACAAGAGGTGTTTATTAGCCTCTGGGAGTCTCGTAAACTTAATGAGCTCACATCTGTAGAAGCCTACCTTAATAAATGCCTCAAAAATAGGTGTTTGAACATTTTAAGAAGCCGTAAACGTGAAATCCTTCGCTATATTGAAAGTCAAGGTACTATGCCCGTAAGTAACAAGGAGACTGAAGAAAAAGTGATTTTTAACGAAATGCTACATATGGTTGAACATCGTATAGAGTCACTTTCGCCAGTAAGAAAAGAAGTATTAAAAATGAAGTTAGCAGGTGCAACAAATCATGAAATAGCTAAAAAGTTTAATATTTCGGAAAATACAGTAAAAGTACATTACAACAGGGCTAATCGTGTTGTAAGAAGTACGATAGAATATTGATAGTTTAAATGCAATGATTTAACTTATTCCATTGTAAACTTAAAAAGTTATTCATTTTTTTTGAGACAAAAACGAGTAAGTTGAAAGAACATATGTCAAAGATCAGGAAAAGAAAAAGAGGGAGCAAGAAGCCCATCATTCAGGTCAAGCAACCCTTTTCCAAGGGGTCATAAAAGCCACCATCTCTGGTGGTGGTTGTTTACTTGATCCAGAAATTTGAGTTTCATTATACGTCAAAAAAAGGCTCATGGCTCAATTTAGACGAAACTGAGCTTTCTGATCTTGCAAGATTATGTCTTAAAAGCGGATGCCAACAAAGGAGATAAGAGAACGTGAAGTACTTGAACTTATCAAAGAACGTAATGATAAACAGATTAAAATTAACTGGAAATTTTCTATCACTGATACCAGAAGAAAAATGAATCGGCATTATGCTAAAGTAAATCCAATCAACACGAAACAATAACTTATTTTAGTTACAATGTAATTAGTATCTTTCTTTAATAATTTTTATGTGCCAAAGCTCATGACCTGCAATAATAAAAGCCGCTGCCCTTGCCGATAAAGGATAATTACTTGAGAAACCCATATTCTTGAGTCCTTCATCACTTAGGCTGTTTATCAAAGACAATGTAGCTTTTCTTACCGCGATAAATTCCTCAAGTAGCTCCTTCCTCGTTTTTTTATTTGCCAAAGAAGAATCGATATAAATATCTTGTTCGAAATCGGCTAGGGAAGTTTTATCTCCTCTGGCAATACGAAATACTCGATATGCAAAAATTCTTTCTGTATCAATTATATGCTGTAAAACTTCCTTAATCGTCCATTTATCTGCTTCATATTTGTATGCTAATTTCTCTTCAGGAATTTCACTAAAAAAATTGATTACAGCGCTTTTCCCTGCATTAAGTGCTCTTGTGAGTGACATTCCTGGTGGTATTATTTCAATATACCTGTTGAAGAAATGATGATGTTCAAGCTGATTCAAGTCTGGGATTTTCATGAGATAGTAGTATTTTAAAAATTATTTTTCACAATATTTTACAGTTACATACCTAATTTTTACAATCACTTTTGCAATCACAAAGACAAAATTATAAGTTAGCCGGCATAGTATTATAATCCAGTTTTTAATAATCATGGATACCGGTTATGTTACCTTACAGAACTATTATTGAATTAGATCGAAATGCTAATAAGCCACTTCATATTCAAATTTGTAATTCGCTGATAAAATTAGTACGCACAGGTTCTTTACAAAGTGGATTAAAATTACCTGGAGGTCGCAAAATGGCAACTTTGCTAGGTGTGAGTAGAAAAACTGTTATTAAGGCATACGAAGAGCTTGCTGCACAAGGATGGATAGAGGTAAAGCCTAACCAAGGTTGTTTTATAAATAGTAGTTTACCTCTACTTAACACCTTCTCTTCTAACCATTCTACTCAAAAGAATGCACATACCCATTTTAAACTGGGGACTCATATAAACACTAAGAATAGTGAATTTACGAAGAGCAACATACCTATAATACATAAAATAGATGATGGATATCCAGATGTAAAGCTCGCGCCGCTCAGTGAATTAGGAAAGAATTATTCATACATTATGAATAATCCGCAAACCTCAGGGCTAATGAGCTATACTCAAGCTTACTATGGAGATATTCGATTAAGAGAGGAAATTGTAAAATATCTCAGCACAACAAGAAATATCAATGTATCTATTAGGAATATCCTTATTACTAGGGGAAGCTTAATGGCGTTTTATCTTTTATCGCAAACATTGTTTTCTGAAGGAGATAATATTATTGTAAGCAATCCCGGCTATAATGAAGGATATTATACACTCCAAGTTGCTAAATGCAGCTTAATTAGGGTACCGGTAGATGAACATGGTATACAGGTTAATCTCATAGAAAAAATTTGTAAAGAAAAAAAGATAAGGGCTGTTTTTATAGTCCCGCACCACCAGTATCCTACAACGGTTTCCTTAACTGCTTCAAGGCGTATGCAGTTACTAATTTTGGCAAAGAAGTATAAGTTTGCCATTATTGAAGACGATTATGACTATGATTTTCATTATGCTAGTAGTCCAATTTTGCCTGTCGCCAGTACAGATAGTATCGGAACTGTTGCTTATGTAGGTTCATTTAGTAAAATTATTGCACCTAGCTTAAGAGTGGGTTATATTGTTGCTCCTGAAAACTTGATCCATGCGGCAACCAACCTCAGCCGATTTATCGATAGCCATGGAAATAATGGACTTGAAAGGGCCATTGCCATGTTATTTGATAGTGGAGAAATAAGAAGATACCTTAAAAAAGCCAATAAAATATATCGTAAACGCAGAGATCATTTTTGCTATTTGTTGGAAAAAGAAATTGGTGAACATATTGAGTTTGATATTCCCGCAGGAGGATTGGCTGTTTGGATAAAATTCAGAAAACATATTTTATATGAAAACGTGACATTTAATGCAGCAAAAAAAGGCTTACAACTTCCTTCTAACAAACTGTTTTCCCCTCCAAATAAACTTATAAATGCTGCTAGGATAGGATTCGCTTCCCTAAGAGAAGATTATATGGTAGAAGTAGTTGGTATTCTAAAACAAAGTATCGAAAAAAGCTATTGAAGAATAGTTATATATTTATACTTGCCTTTAATTGCTCAATATCATTCCCCGTTAAATGATGGATATGTTTAGTGATTTTTTCAATTGGCCAATCCCACCATTTAATTTTAAGTAATGTATCAATTTGTGCAGGTAAGAATCTCTTACGAATTTCTTTAGCAGGGTTACCCCCCACAATTGTGTAGGGTTCAACATCTTTTGTCACTACCGATTTTGCTGCTATAATGGCACCGTCGCCAATCTTTACGCCGGGCATTATAGTTGCCTTGTAACCTATCCAAACATCATTGCCAACTATTGTATTGCCTTTTGTAGGATAAGACCTTCCATCCATAGCATTACTCCATGATTTTCCAAAAATGGCAAACGGGTAAGCAGTGATTGCTTCTGATAGGTGATTAGCCCCATTCATAATAAAGGTAACATCTGAAGCAATCATACAAAATTTCCCTATGATCAATTTATCACCAATGAAATCGAACAAGTATTTTACATTCTTTTCAAAATTTTCTACGTTTTCGAAGTCATCATAGTAAGTATAGTCACCAATCTCTATGTTAGGATTTTTGACAATATTTTTAAGGAAACATAACCTATCATAGTTTTCAAGCGGAAACTTTATGTTTTTGTTGGGGATATCCAATTTCTGTTATTTAGTGTATTATTTATTACAATTAGATAAGCTTTAAGTTCAGCTATAACATTAAAGCTTCACAACAAAAATAGCGAATTCCTCCTCACATATACCTGTCGAGTTGAATAGTCTTTCAAGTTATGAATAGATTTCAGCGGTAGCTTGAATTTTTTTCATAACGAATAGATGATACTGAAAAAATTTACACCTTATTTTTATGTTTATGATTGACATCCGACATTTAAAATTGATAACTACTGTAGCTAGTGAAGGTTCTCTTAATAAAGCAGCAGACAAATTATGCCTAACCCCATCTGCACTAAGTCATCAACTGAAAGAATTAGAGACTTATCTTGGTACTCCGGTTTTTTACCGAATTAATAATCAGTTACATTTTACACCCGCTGGTAAGGAGTTTCGCGATGCCGGTAAAGAAATTTTAACCCAGTTAGCCCATCTTGAAGACCGTGTTCAACAACTCAATCAAGATCAGTTAAAAGGTTATATTCATGGGTATTCGCAAGAAGAAACTAAGCGATTGAACGATCAGGCAAAAACAATTGCTGAACTATTACACTGGGATTCGGTCTGGGAAGAAGGATCATTGATCCTCGAAGCTGGATGTGGTGTAGGTGCACAAACAGAAATTATAAGCCTTAAAAACCCTAAAGCTCAATTTACAGCAGTAGATCTTTCTGAAAAATCGCTGTTAAAAGCCGCACAGAAGATAAAAGAAAGAGAGATTAGCAATGTAGAATTTCAGCAAGCTGATGTTTTAAATCTCCCATTCGAAAATGAATCATTTGATCATATTTTTGTCTGTTTCTTATTAGAGCATCTATCGAAACCTCACAAAGCACTTATTGAACTAAAGCGCACACTCAAACCATACGGAACAATAACTATTATAGAAGGTGATCATGGCTCTACTTATTTTCATCCTGATAGTAAAGCTGCAAATAAGGCGATACAAGCACAGGTTACACTACAAAAACAAAATGGTGGAAATGCTAATATTGGACGAGCATTATATCCTATGCTTTTCAGTGTCGGCTTTTCAAAAATAAATATTAACCCTAGACAGGTTTACATAGACCATTCTAAGCCTGAGATGGTAGAGGGATTCATAAAAAATACATTTACGGCTATGATTCATGGTGTAAAAGATGAAGTGATTGCCCAAAAGATAATTTCAAAGGAAGAAATGGAAAGAGGTATAAATGCCCTCTATAAAACTGCTGAACAAGGAGGGGCATTTTGTTACACTTTCTTTAAAGCTACTGCCAGCCTAGAATGAGCATAACTATAACATTTTACAACAGAATAAATAATCTTTTAGGTGGATTTACCAATTAATTTTATCAACCTGAAAGCGTAACTAGGAGCAATAAATCTAATGAATTCATAGCGCTACCATCTGTCTTTTATCAGCGTCCCAAACCTTCAACTTTAAGCAGGCAATAATATTTTTTGGATGTAAGGTAGTAGTAAGTGGGTTTTGAAGTTCCGGCATTTTATCCATTGCCTCTTTAAGCCTGTAAAATGGAATACGATGATTAATATGATGTACATGGTGGTAACCTATATTTCCTGTAAACCAATGCATAATAGGACTCATTACTAAAAAACTGGTGGAGCGAGTAGCTGCTTTGGCATATTCCCAATTCATGTTCTCTTCAAATGTTGCTCCTGGGAAATTGTGTTGAACATAAAAAAGGTAAGCACCAAATCCGTGAGCTATTATAAATGGTAAGAGCCAGCTAAAAAGTAATGCTTGAATTCCGCTGAAATTATATATAATACCTCCAATAGCAAAATGTAAACTTAAAGCAATAAATGAATCCCAGTGATTACGCGGGCTCTTAAAAAAAGATTTCATATTGAAATCAAATATAAATAAAGTGATATAGCCAAAAAAAATGGTGCAAGGATGGCGTGCAGCAAGTTAACTCAATCTTTGCTTGTAGGAAAGTTGCTTAAATTTCTCCTTACTTAAAAGGGGAAAAGAACCTATACCTCCACCAGATAATTTAGAATTGTGATGATGATGATGATCGTGAGTGCGCTTCCAAATATTTGCAGGTGCTAGCACAAGAATACCAAAAATTGTCATAATCCACTTTGCTAATTTAGATTTCCGAAGAATTGCTCCATGTTGGTAATCATGGTAAATAACAAAGAACCTTACTATAAATAATGCACATAACAAGCTGCATAACAATTTCAATATCCAATAAAAATTATTATGAGTTACAATAAAAGCAGCTATCAACAATACCAAGGTACTCATTGTAATTACCCAGCTTTTTTTGCGGTCTTCTATCGCGT
>JBCDJE010000221.1:0-6863 GCA_038748185.1 Bacteroidota bacterium | reverse complement strand
GAAAAATTAGTTGATTAACTAGGGCTTCAATAGTTGGAAAGCTGGCAACAAGCTCACCATTTTGAAATAAAGACCATTTTGTTTTGCCTTCAGTATTTGTTCTAATTTCTATTTTGTACCTACTTTCTTTGTTTGAAATACTGAATCCATTTCTTTCCAGTGCATGCTTCGTCCAAAAAAAGGAAATACCTTCACCTGCAAGTTGAACCTCATTGTTTTTTATTTCTAAAATTTTAATTGTTCAACTTTCTGCCTCAAATTGAAATTTTTCTCCATGG
Organism: Bacteroidota bacterium; assembly: GCA_038748185.1. Taxonomy (GTDB): domain Bacteria; phylum Bacteroidota; class Bacteroidia; order Cytophagales; family Flammeovirgaceae; genus Chondrinema. Next base: position 6,585 of record JBCDJE010000221.1, on the reverse strand, counting down.
AAAACTTTCTCAAACTCTCCTTGTAGTACTAAATCTTCTGGTGTGCCAGTAATTACTTTTTCACAAGGTTGCATAAGCCATAACTGATCAGCACATTGTAAAGCTATATCTAAATCGTGTGTAGAAAGTAGTATCGCTTTATTTAATTCGCGACTCAAGCCTCTAAGTAAATATAAAAGCTCAATGCGGTTATTTAGGTCGAGATGTGCAGTAGGTTCATCAAGCATAATAAGAGGTGTATCTTGTGCCAATGCGCGAGCGATCATTGCCTTTTGCCGCTCTCCATCACTAAGCTGCCATATTTTTCTTTCGTGTAAGTAATCAAGTTGAGTGAGTTGTATGGCTTCAGTTGTCTTTTTGGTATCTTCTTCAGAAAATTTACCCATCCAACTGGTATAAGGATAGCGTCCCATGCTTACCAACTCTTTTACACTCATATTGGTAGTAACAGGTTGTTCAGTCAAAACCATACTGAGTAAAAAGGATTTTTCTTTCAGGTTAATATGTTGAATCTCTTTATTTTCTAGTATTACTTTTCCGGTAATACTTTTTTGTAGTCCGGCAAGTGTACGAATGAGGGTAGATTTCCCGCTTCCATTTGGTCCAAGCAAACAGGTGAACACTCCTCTTTGTAAAGAAAGATTGATAGGTGTTGTGAGTAAACTTACAGGCTTATTTTTATGGAAATAGCCTAATGCCAACTCCTTTGTTTGCAATATGATATTTTTCTTGTTCAACGGAAGTTTCTTTGTAAGTTTTGTTTTCTTAAGATCACCCAAATTACTACCGGAGAACCAAAAAGTGAAGTGACAGCATTTACAGGCAGGCTACTAGTACTTCCGGGTATGCGTGCTATTAAATCACATGAAATCATTACTAAAGCTCCTGCTAAGATGCATAAAGGTATTAACTTTAAATGGTCGGTTGTTTTAGCAATTCCCCTTACTAAATGTGGTACGGCAATGCCAATAAAAGCTAAAGGGCCACAAAATGCTGTTATTCCTCCTGTAAGCACACCTGTTATAAGAATAATAAAAATCCGATTGCGTCGAATGTGCAAACCCATACTTTGTGCATAGTTTTCTCCCAATAGTAACATATTCAGTGGCTTGGAAAGGAGATAAGCTGCAAAAATTCCGAGTAAGGTACAACTCATCATTACTTGTAAGTGGTTACCCAAAACATTGCCCAAGTTACCAAAGGTCCATAATAGGTAATCGCGAATAAGTTCTGGTGCACTGAAATATTGCCAAATACTCACCAAGGCTAGCGTCATATTGCCGATCATCAATCCGGTAATGAGTAGAACAACGCCATCTTTCACTCTAAAAGAAATGAGTAATACCAACAGTAACACAGAACTTGCACCCATTGCTGAAGCACCGGCAAGTAACCAGCTCCCTGCAATTCCCATTTCTCGCATGGCTTGTAAAGTAATAGAACTTCCTGCACCTAACAGCACCGCTGCCACACCAAGACTAGCCCCTGAGCTAATGCCTAGCACAGAAGGTCCAGCCAATGGATTACTAAAAAGTGTTTGCATAAGTAAGCCGGCAATGGCTAAGCCTGCTCCGGCTGTACTGGCTGTAATTGCTCTAGGCAAACGAATTTTAAAAATAATGGCAGCCCATGTGGTGTGGGAAGTTTCATGATCAAAAAAAATAGAGCTAAGGGCACTAAATGGGATATTGACTGAACCCAAAGTTAATTCAGCAATAAAAAATAAGATACAGCTGATAAAAAGAATGAGTAATAGTTTTGGGTAACTGTCTGATTGACTTTTTTGCATTGCTACGGTAAAACGAGTTAATGTTCTTTTCGCCTAATTATTCTACCTTTTTGAAATAATATAAATCATGCTCTGGTAATATCGTGGGATGAAATATCTTTATAAGATCTGCTAACACCGTTTCCGGTTGTACCACCCCAGACTCATAGAAATCATACAAACCTGCTTCATTTACTCTACCGTGGTAGTTGAATACTTTTTTTTGTTTATATGCCTTAAAGTCAGTAAAACGATTATCAATGGTAGCAATACTGGCTAAATCAAAAGCCCTACCTGGTGCTATCCAATAATCTGCTTCCAAACCTATGGGAAATACAGTCTCAAAATCCATCTGGTAACTTACATTCAAAGTGTCTTTTTCCCAATGCCAGTCTGCGCCAGCATCTTTCAATAATTTTCCTACATAACTATTACCTCCTGCAATAGACCAAGCTCCTTGGTAAGGCATTCCATTGATAACGGTTGGCTTATTTTTTAAATCTTTGGTTTTTTCAGATAAATTAAAATATTGTTGCTTACTTGCCTCGAATAATTCTTGTGCTTTTTTTTCTTCATTGAGTAATGCGCCAAATAGTTTTAACCATTCCATTCTACCTAAAGGATGTTGCTCGATCCACTCAGCGTTTACGAGTACAGGTATCCCTATTTCGATGAGAGGTCTATAGGCATCATAAGCAGCGGAATTCCAAGCACCTGATATAACCAGCTTTGTTTTATTTGCTACAATAGCCTCAATGTTTAATGTACCATTCTTTCCTATTTCTTTTATTTCTCCTTTTATCAGTTTTTCCTTTACGTTATTGTTGTATACAAAAGAAGCATCTGTTAAGCCACTTACTATACCGAGCCTGTCAAGATGTGCTACCATAGCCAGATGTGTTGTTGAGGTAAGTACCATATTTTTTACTGGAATTCGTATTGTCTGGTATTTTTCAAAACCAGTCGGTATGGCGTGTGGTTCAGGTAGCAAAATATAATGTAACGTATCTTCACTACCCCGAAATGGGGAATAGATATCAATGAGCTTATAATCATCAGTATAGGTTAATGAGAACCCCTTAGCAAATTCAATTGCTGGCGCTATTTGGTTAGGAGTTTGTAATTTTTCAATTTGCTTTGTGGCTTCTTTATCAGTGGTAGTATCACATGATTGACAAAATAATGCTATTGCGGTGTAAAATATATACAGTTTTAAAAATTGCTGCATGTAGCTGTTTTAGAATGATTTTTTTTTGTGGGTAAAAATAGTGTGATGATGAATAATACCAAAGGTTATTTTTTTAAATAAAAAATCTATTAATTGGAGAGTGGTATTTTTTCACTTTTAAACTTATTTCTGTATTCGACATATTGAGATGATAAAAACTATGTATTTTGCAATAGTTTGAAAAGATAGTAACATAACTATGAGCAACGGGGGGACTTCTGTCAATTTTGGTTAATCTCCTACAGTTTCTGAAAAGGATTAGGCGCTTTTATTGAAAGTAACTGTACGATATTTCTATTGGTAAATACAAAATAGGGAAGAATTAAAACTGAACTTCTTAGCGATTTTCAAGAACTACTCCTATCCTTTTTCCTTAAAATTTTCTAATATTGAGAAGGATAAATTTAATTCGAAAAGAAAATATATATGGTGGTTTACTACTCCTTGGTTAAAAAATTAAATCTTCTTTTATTATTAAGTTGTACTTTATCTTTTCCGCTTTTTGGGCAAATGGTAAGTCCAGAACTACTAGAAGGGCTAGAGTACAGAAATGTAGGGCCTAATAGAGGAGGAAGGGTTACCACAGTAACCGGTGTAACACAGCAACCTGGAACTTTCTATATGGGAAGCTCAGGTGGAGGGCTTTGGAAATCTACCGACTATGGTCACAACTGGGGAAATGTTTCTGATGGTTATTTTACAACCCCATCTATTGGTGCAGTAAGAGTAGCGCCAACTAAACCTGAAATAGTGTATGTTGGAACCGGTTCCGATGGTTTACGCAGTAATGTGATTACAGGGAAAGGGATGTATAAATCTATAGATGCCGGAGAAACCTGGGAAATGATTGGTTTGGAAAAGGCAGGGCAGATTGGTGCAGTTGAAATAGATCCTGCCAGTCCTGATCGTGTTTTTGTAGCAGCTATTGGTAATGCTTTTGCTCCCAATGAAGAACGTGGGGTTTACAGAACAGAAGATGGTGGAAAAAGCTGGGAAAAAGTGTTGTTCCTTTCTGATACTATTGGTGCAGTAGATTTAGAGTTTGCTCCTGATAATGCGCAAACCGTTTATGCTACTATGTGGCGTGCTGAAAGAAAACCTTGGACGATTATTAGTGGAGGATTAGAAGGTGGCATTTATAAATCGGTAGATGGAGGGGATAGTTGGAAAAAATTAGCTAATGGATTGCCAAAAGGCTTAATTGGTAAAATTGATTTAGCAGTTTCTCCTGCGGATCCTGATAGACTTTATGCCTTGGTGGAAGCTCCGGTAGGAGAAGGGGGATTATATCGTTCTGACGATCGAGGAGAAAGTTTCAAATTAGTGAGTACAAAAAAAGAATTACTTGATAGGCCTTTTTACTATTGTAATGTAGATGTTAATCCTAAAAATCCAGATATAGTTTTTGTGAGTGCTACTCGATTTCATAAATCGGAAGATGGAGGAAAGAATTGGGAAATGATTGCTACACCACATGGAGACAACCACGACCTTTGGATACATCCTAATGACACCTCACTTTGGGTGCAGTCAAATGATGGTGGTGCAAACATTACGCTTGATGGTGGCGCGAATTGGTCTACTCAATTTAACCAACCAACTGCAGAATTATATCAAGTTGAAGTAGACGATCAGTTTCCTTATTGGCTATATGCAGGGCAACAAGATAATTACTCAACCATTGCTGTACCTAGTCTCCCACCTTTTGGCGTACAGGCAGGAGCTAATTCATACATTATTAATACAGGTGGATGTGAAACTGGTCCGGCAGTGCCTAAGCCGGGTGACCCTAATATTGTATATGCCAATTGTAAAGGGAGATTTGGTGTTTTTAATAAGGCGACAGGTCAAGAAATGCAATATTATGTAGGGGCTTCTAATATGTATGGGCATAACCCTCAAGATTTAAAGTTTAGGTTTCAGCGTGTTTCGCCCATCCATGTTTCACCACATAATCCTAATGTAGTCTATCATGCTTCTCAATATTTGCATAAAACCACAGATGAAGGAAAAACCTGGGAGGTAGTTTCTCCTGATCTTACTGCTTTCACTCCCGAAACACAGGTGATTTCTGGCTCGCCTATTACAAGAGACATTACAGGGGAAGAATTTTACAGTACGATTTATACGGTAAAAGAATCTTTATTGAAAGAAGGCTTAATTTGGGTAGGTGCTAATGATGGACCTGTACATGTTACCAAAGACGGAGGTAAGAATTGGGAAAAGGTCACTCCGGAAGTTTTACTACCAGGTGGTAGGGTACAAACGATAGAACCTTCGCCACATGAAGAAGGGAAAGCTTATTTTGCTACATACCGCTATTTATTAGGTGATTTCAAGCCTTATATTTATAAAACTACAGACTATGGGAAAACTTGGGAACTACTTACTAATGGTAAAAATGGCATCCCTGCTGATTTCCCTACAAGGGTAATTAGAGAAGATACAAAAGTAGCAGGCCTTCTTTATGCAGGTACCGATTTCGGTATGTTCATTTCTTTTGATGATGGTAAAAATTGGCAACCCCTACAGCAAAATCTACCTGTTACACCCATCACAGATATTAAAGTCCATCGGGGTGACTTAGTAATGTCAACTATGGGTAGGAGTTTTTGGATACTTGATAATGTGCAAATGCTGAGAACAATAAAACAAGGAATTGATACAAGCCAAGCACAGTTATTTATTGAAGAAAATGCTTACAGAGTTAGGTATAGAGATACCGATAAAAATAGTGTGCCTTTCTTTCCTGAATCAGGACTCATTATAGATTATTATTTGCCGGAAGACATCGAAGTAAAAATTGAAATATTAAAAGGAGATGAACTTATTCAAGTATTCGAATCTGAAACCGAGGTTTTAAATGAAGAGCAGAAGAAAGAAAGGGATATGGCTACTGGTTTTATACCATTGGGAACAACATTAAAATTGTTTAATAAAAAAGGTGGGCACAGGGTAGTTTGGGATATGAGACATCCCGGTCCATGGGATAGTAATGCTAGTAAAAGTGGTAAAGGAGGTCCTATGGTAGTACCTGGTAAGTATACTATCAAAATGAGTGTTGGTGGGAAAGAAACGCTGCATTCAACTACTATTAAAGCTGATCCAAGGATTTTAGAAAACGGTGTAACACTAGCTGATTTGGGAGCGCAAGAAAAATTATCCTTGCAAGTCCGTAATTTACTTACTGAAATAAGAAAATTGGAGTTTTCGGTAAATGAAAGGATAGGCGTAATTACAGAAGGTAAAAAAACTGAAAAGAAAGAAAAAGAGGTATTAGAAACTATAAAGAAAGAATTGAAAACAGCTGATGGGAGATATATGACTCCTATGCTCGTTGACCAAACAAGGTATTTATATAGCATGCTTGAAAGAGCAGATCAAAAACCAGGAGCAGACGCTTATGAACGTTATGAAGAACTAAAAAAAGCACTTGATGATTTAAAAGCAGAAAGTATGCAGTATTTAGGAAGTTGGTAGTATTTATACTTTAGTCTTATTTTGAAGAAGACACTTAAAATTTAATATGTTGCTGAATATCAATGTGTTTTTTACTAAATATGATCAATTACCTAGTTGGAGTAATTTT
>JBCDJE010000220.1:0-6882 GCA_038748185.1 Bacteroidota bacterium | reverse complement strand
GTTTACCTGAGTAAATGTTGTCGACATCGAAGCATTGGGGGTATCTTTTATGCCTATAAACATTTCCTTAATTCTATAAGTTTTTTTGTTTTGAGATTCAAAATAGGTGCGTATTGTCATCTCCATTATAAGTCCAAAAGTTACAAACTGTATACCAGCCAAAACTAATGTAATACCTAACAATAACAAAGGTCTTCCCCAGATATCATTCCCCAATATTTTTTCTATTAAAAGATATAGATTTACAATTAAGCCAAGTGTAAAACTCAGTAAACCTATTGGGCCAAATAAATGAATAGGTCTTTGTGAATATTTCTGGAAAAACAACACTAATAATAAGTCACTCATTACTTTAAATGTCCGTCCTAGTCCATATTTAGATTTTCCATAAACCCTAGGATGATGTTTTACATCTATCTCTGTAATTCTTGCACCCTGTAAATGAGCTAAAACGGGAATGAAGCGATGTAATTCACCATATAGTCCTAGATTTTTGGCTATATCTTTTTTAAATATTTTGAGTGTACAACCAAAATCGCTAATTAAAATACCTGTCATCTTTCGAATGAGCAAGTTAGCAAGCTTACTAGGTATTTTTCTCAATATCATTCCATCTTGTCGCTTTAATCTTCTACCTACTACTACATCCCAATCTCCATTAACTAACATCTCAATCATTGTAGGGATATCTGATGGATCATTTTGCAAGTCGCCATCCATAGTAATAATATAATCACCACTTGCCATATCAATTCCGGCAGACATAGCGGCAGTTTGTCCATAATTTTTATAAAATACTAAGAGTTTGATGCGTTCGTCTGCCAGCGTCTTAATGTTAGAAACAGTGTTATCAGTAGAACCATCATCTATCAAAATCACTTCATAATCAAGGTCCTTCAAGGCTTTTCTTATATTTTCTAATAAATGGATAATATTATCTGCTTCATTTAATAAGGTGATAACTATTGATATTTTCATGATAAACCTTAAGTATTAATGTGAAAAAACGTGTTTGCCAGTTACATTTGAATTATTTTTCTCGCATCTTATCTTCATTTTTAGTCGATAATATCTGAAGCCAATTATTTGAATATTTGAAACTTCTTCCGTGTTTCGTGAAAGCTTTAAAATATTTAAAGTGAGAGGTATTTTTTAAATAAAATATGCTGACAATTGTATATGAAATAAAAACCGACAGTGTCCCAACCAAAGCTCCAAATACAGTATCGAGATAAAAATGTTGTAAAAGATAAATCCTAGAATAGCCCACAATAATGGCAAATGATAGTAGTAAAAGGGCTATTGACTGCTTTCGAAAAAGAAATGATAAAAATACTGCTACAACAAATGCAGTTGCTGTATGCCCTGAAGGAAAACTTCGTGCAGAATGGACTTCTACCTCTTCGATAAAATGAAGCGCTAAACTATCTTTTAAATAAGCAATGGGCCTTGGTGCATCTGGAAAAAAAGTTCGTTTAAGTATTAAAATTACTACGCCGTGCAAAATTGAAGATGAAATAAGCGTAAAAACGTAGAAACGATTCTTAAGAAGTAGTGTAATGCCTAAAACGAAAAGTAGGATGAGTCCATCTCCAAGATGAGTTGTAAAGCGGAAAATAAAATCTTGATATGGATCATGATTTCCATTAATTATTATTAGAATATCTCCTTTATTTATAAGAAAGAGGATACTTAAACTTACCACAAAAAATATAATATAAAGCCTTACAAGAAATGTAAGAATCCTTGCATTAGAAAGTGTGTTTAACACAGTAATATATTTAGTGTAATAAAAAGATTTACTCGTTTAGTATAGGCTTTTAAAATTGTCTATACTTTGTTATAACTGCTTACTCCAGCAGTAATAACTTTCTTTTGTGGTAGAGGCAATTTAGTTTTCTTTAATAACTGATAAATTACTCTTTTCCCTTTTATTAGATGCTTTTTACCATATTTAGAAAAATACTGGTGTCGTTCAAAAAAATTTATATTTGTCTTATGCCAATCACTTTCAGTTATTTTCTTACCAGAAGTAACTTCAATTTCTCGTTTAAGCTTAGCATTTACAGTGAAAAAATTTAATTGCGACAAATGATAAAGGTCTGCATCTTTAAGGATAGATTGAACTTTGTTATTTGGTATATAGGAAAGATGTGTTGCCCTTATTGTTTCTTGTACTGCTGCAATTAAGGAATAAGAGCAGCCCAAATGTAATAAGTATTTTTCAGCATATTTTGCACTTGTTTCTTCATGGTTAATTTGTCCATATAAATAGCCTATATCATGTAACCAAGCACTTATGAAAAGTACATTCTGCTCAAACAGATTTAGCTTTTGGTAAAAAGATATGATATAAGCAGCCCTCACGACCGCAACTGTATGCTTATAATTATGAAAATAATAATTAGGGTTTAATTCTTTACGTAGCTTTGTACTTACAATATCAGCAATACTTTTTATTAATCCATTATTCATAAATTCATCCATTTTATAAAAATCAAATCGGCATATAGTTATTGAATATCAAAAGGCATATTTTTAAACACTAGCTAAAAATCACAAAAGCCAGACTTTTAAATTCTTACTTTATCAATCTTTAACCAAAGTAGCTTTGTATTTCCTTCAACTAAATTTTCATCGGATGAAACCTGCATTTTTTAGGATAGAGCCTACAAAGAGTATCATTTGGTAGGTAGAGATAAATTCATTCAGGATAAAAAATATAATTCTTTGTATATGCCTATTTTATATGCTTGAATAAAAAGCTGAGGATATAGAATTCAATCGAAGCTAATCCATTAATTGGCTCAGTAGGTTATTTGCCTTAATCTGGAATAGTCAAGACTTAATCTGTATAATCCTTTTGTTTTTATGAATATTAATACACAAGCTTCAGAAGTGTGATATGGTAAAAGTTAATTAATTATCATGACGTCGTTAACTTGCTTGCTTGCAAGTCGAAATGGTTAATTAAAGAATAGGAAAAAAATAAGATTAGAGTGACTTTTGTAAAATTTATTTAGGATTAGAGGTATTTGATTTTCATTAAAAAAGATCAATACTAGGCTTTAAAAGGGGGAAGAATCCTCAAAAAACCTAGTGAAAAGTGTTTCAATCTACGGCTCTCAACCAAGACTCCCCTTCTTCTATATTATTGAATTTCCTAATAATATCATTCGAATTGCTTTTAGCAACTTGATCTGTCGAAAATTTACTAAACACATCGGGGGAATATATCCACGCAAAATGAGTTAATCCAGCACCTATAACTCTTGGAAACCAGTTAGTAGTAATCCATTCTGTAGCAAAAGTCCAAGTACCCTTAACCAAGCGATTATCATTTAATATTTTATTACACTTATTTTTCTTAAGATGAAGAATAATCTGTTCTCCTCCTTCTTTGATGCTTTCTAGTGTCTGGTAATTTTGCCAATTACAATAAATCCAATGGTTTTTTGAGTCATAAGATACCTCAATGTGACGGTTTTTAAATAACGATTTCATAAGCATATTAAATGTTTAAATATTTACAAATTCAAATTAGTGTATTCTATAAATTCAGCCTGTGGCTTAAGTTGCTCTTTATACGCAAAATGAATTGATTAATTATGTTTATCCTTATTACAAGGAATCTACAAGCTAGAAATGTTAACACTTTACATGATAGCAAACTGAGAGCGTTTTTACCATCTTCCAACAAAATATAAAGGAGCGACTGCGAGTAGGCTGGTCTAATTGTTCTGCCTTGAAATAGACTATTGTGCTTTTTGTAAAAGATTCAATAACTTACCACATTACATAACTTTAGTTTATATTTTTACGAGATTTATATCATTATGAAACTCCCAACACCTGATGAACAAATAACTGCGTTAGGTCTTATTCTTCCTCCAGCACCCAAACCATTGGGCGTTTATAAACCATTTCTCATAGTTGATCATTTCGCTTATGTTTCCGGACATGGTACTGTACAAACCGATGGTAGTTTAATTATTGGCAAAGTAGGTGAAACTATGGATGAACATGAAGCTAAATTAGCTGCGCGACAAGTAGGGCTTGCTATTCTCTCAACCTTAAAAGAAAATCTTGGAAGCCTCAATAAGATAAAAAGGGTTATTAAAGTATTGGGAATGGTCAATGCTGTCTCCAGCTTTGAAAAGCATCCTTTTGTAATAAATGGGTGCAGTGAATTATTTGCAGAAGTTTTTGGAGAGGAAAAAGGCATTGGTGTGAGAAGTGCTGTAGGCATGGGCTCACTCCCTGACAATATTCCTGTTGAGATTGAAGCAGTTTTTGAGGTTGAAAACAGCTGAATAATGCCAGAAACAAAGGAGTGGTATAAAATTGAAGATGCTGATAAAATTGATACACCTACATTGGTAGTATATCCCGAGCGCATTAAGGGAAATATTGAAAGAATGATTGCAATAGCTGGTAATGCAGATAGGTTATATCCGCATGTGAAAACGCATAAAATGGAAGCTGTTGTAAAAATACAAATAACCCAAGGCATCACTAAGTTTAAATGTGCTACCATCGCCGAAGCCGAAATGCTAGCACAAGCTGAAGCTTCTGATGTTTTACTAGCCTATCCGCTTATTCGCCCTAAAATCCAACGTTTTAATCAACTTATTGAAAAGTACTCAAAAACGAGGTTTTCTGCATTAATTGACAGTATTGATGGTGCAAAGCAAATAGCAGAAAAATCCATGAAAAAACAGCATCTAATACAAGTATGGATAGATATAAATGTTGGTATGCACCGCACAGGCATTAATATTGAAAACTTAACTACATTTTATGAAGATGTGAGCAACTTAAAAGGGCTAGAGATAGTAGGTTTACATGTTTACGATGGGCATATTTCCGATTCCGATAAAAATACTCGCTTTGAAAAGGCAAAAGCAGTATTTGAGCCTGTTATTCATCTAAAACATCAACTAGAAAAAGTCAAAAATACTACATTAAAAATTGTTGCAGGTGGTACAGGTACTTTCCCCTTCTATGCAACTTATAATGACGTCTGGTTTAGCCCGGGAACCTGTTTACTTTGGGACGAAGGTTATCGAAAAAAATTCCCTGATCTGAAATTTGACTTTGGTGCATTACTACTCGCTAGGGTTATTTCTAAGCCTCAAAAAGATACTATTTGTATTGATCTGGGTTATAAGGCAGTAGCCGCTGAAAATCCACTACCCAGGGTGTCTTTTTTGAACCTGTCTGATGCCACCGTTCTTTTCCAAAGTGAAGAACACATGGTTTTATCAACTAAAGAAAATTTAGACATCGGAACTTTACTCTATGCTGTGCCCATACATATTTGTCCTAGTTGTGCTTTATATGATGATGCCTTTGTAATTGAAAACCATCATCTTAGTGGAAAATGGGCCATTACTGCAAGAAAAAGATCGATAAATATCTAATACAATTTCAAGACCATGCCTTCAATAAAAAATCGATCCAGTTTTGATGCATTATCTTTTTTATATCAGTATATGTGTACCCTCTTTTTTGGAGCAAAGAAGGGATTTTCTGTAAATCTACGATTGTGTTCAAGCCTAATGGTGTTTGTTCTATACCGAAAGCGCCATCCAGATCAGAGCCTAAAGCAGCATGGTTTGCATTCCCAGCTAACTGACAAATATGATCGATATTATCAACCACATGATCAAGGGTAACCCGCATACTTTCTGGTGTGGATTTTCCTCTAATCCAATTGGATACTAACATCCAAGCATCGAAAGCAGCACCAATCACAGCACCTCTTTCTATAAGTACTTTTATCTGTTCATCTGAGAATTGGCGATTATGGTTAACAAACTTTCTACAATTATTATGGCTAGCCCAAACATGTCCTTTAAAGTGTTTCAATGCTTCCCAAAAACTTTCATCGCAAAGATGGGTTGCATCCAAAATGATATTCAACTTTTCCATCTCTTTTAGTAAAGCGATGCCTTTCTTTCCGATTCCTCCTGTGGCATCAGTACCTTGGGCGTATGTTCCAGACCCATAATGTGCAGGGCCAATTGCCCTTAACCCCTGTTCGAAAGCTTTTTCTAAATAGCTAAGATCGACGATAGAATCTGCTCCTTCTAAACTTAGTATGTACCCTATTGACCTATTTTTCTCTGGCTTTTGCCAATTTTCAATGTGAGACTTTAATGATATCCCATCTGTGATCTGAACCAGTTCACCAGCTGATTCCATTGTTTTATACCAAGCAAGTTGTGCTTGAGTCATCGCATAGGCCTGTTCTGGAGAGTGCCAACCGGGGAGTTTACTTCCTTTTTTTACATAGCGGGCAATTTGTGTAGCCACTACCAGTCCTATATTCCCTTTTTGCAGTTCAGGTAAACACACCGTTCCTTTGCCTCTATCAGGCTTATCATCTAATTCTTTTTCACTCTGTCTTATTGCCTCTATATCCCAACGTAAATCTCGATTCCATTCTATGGCATTCATGGCAAGGTCTAGGTGAGCATCAAAAATGAAAATATCTTCTGTCATAAATATTTAATGAAATAAAAAATCAATTTACCGAAGATATCATTAAAAAATAAACAGATTATACTACCAGCATAAACTTATTATTTTGGCAATTGTATTTTAGCATTTTTTGATTTTTTTGCGTACAGCTAAAAAAGATACATTATCGGCAGTTTTTGTTAAAATAGAGCTAGATGAAACTAGGAAAAATAATAGCGGAAGGCATTCAACCCGAGATTTTAGCACTTTTTCTAAAGGATAAAATAGATGAAGCAAGTGATTTAATTTCCCAAAAATATCACTTCAAAAACTCAAGATTATTTAATCTCTTTTCTAAAAATAAAAAAAATGAATCAGGAGAATTTTGTTATATCCTTATACGAGCTTGGATTAATG
>JBCDJE010000219.1:0-6893 GCA_038748185.1 Bacteroidota bacterium | reverse complement strand
GAAACACATAAAGAAATATTGCTTTACCTTGATTTTTGATACATTAAACACTTCAATTTATATTATTTAAAGCTTTGTTCATAAAAAGTTTTTATTGATTACCTATCATTGAGTTACCAATAAGATTTCTTTCTATCAGCATCAAAAATGAGCTTTTTTATAGCACTTTAATAACCAATTGACCTAAATTAAAGAGAGAAAGTATAAAATATACTTACCAATTAATAGGGGCAAAAAAACTCGGTACGTCCTTATAATTTTTCGCTTACATATCTTACAAACTGAACTATGAAAAAAAACTACTTCACCTTATTCATTAGTATCTTTATCAGTCATTTTGCATATCAAACTATATATGCTAAAAACAATGCTACTGATTCCCTTGCTTTGCTCAACGATACCACTGCTAATAAAGAAATCTTACTTAACAAAGAGGTGGTAATTATAGGCTCACGCTATCAAAAAAATGCTTTTGACCACTATAAATCAATAGCTACGCTTAATAAACAACAATTACAATGGCTCTCGGCAATGTCCACTCCTGATGTTTTGGCTGAAATAAGTGGCGTATGGATGCAAAAAACTAATCATGGTGGTGGCTCTCCTTTTATAAGAGGATTAACCGGATACCAAACACTACTTATGATCGACGGGATAAGATTGAATAATTCTACTTTTCGCTCAGGTCCTAATCAATACCTCAATACCATTGATCCTTGGACACTTGAGCGTATCGAAGTTTTGCGTGGGCAAGGAGCAGTTGCTTATGGTACTGATGCTATTGGAGGAACAGCATTGTTGCTTTCAAAAGACCCCAAATTCATTGGCAATGGCTACCAATTTTCAGGAAATGTTTATGCTAAATACATGACTAGTAATATGGAGCGATCTGGTAGAGCTGAGGTAATACTTGAAGGCGAACGCATTGCGCTATTAGGAGGAATTACATCCAGAAACTTAGGAGATATAAAAGCAGGTGGGGATTTAGGAACTTTAGAGCAAACAGGCTACGATGAAATGGACTGGGATTTAAAACTAAAATTTAAAGTAACAAATAACGCTGTATTAACCTTAGCACATCAGCATGTAAAACAAAAAGATGTACCTCTTTACCATAAATTGGTAACTGATGAGTACAGCACTTATAGTTTCGATCCTCAGCAAAGAGACTTGGCTTATGCCAGATTGCAAACTTTTCACAAAAGCCAGATTTTTTCAGAAATTGTTTATACGACCTCTTGGCAGCGATCAATTGAACAAAGAAAAAAGCAAAAAACTAATAATCCTGAGTTATCAACCGAAAGAGACGAGGTAAATACATTGGGAGCAACAGTTGAAATTATTTCTGAAATTTCAGATAAATGGAAAGCCTCTTCAGGTATAGAGTTCTATCACGATGAGGTACAAAGTACTACCCAAATATTTAATGAAGAAAGTAATGAGCTACAGAATGAAAGAGGATTATATCCTCAAGATGCATCTACCAGTAATATAGCCGTCTATTCATTACATCAATACGATTTTGGGAAATTAAATTTTTCAGCCGGAGTTCGCTGGAATTATTTCCAGTTATCTTTACGTGATGCACAATTTGGTAGTACTAAAATAGAACCAAGTGCTTTGGTTGGGAATATAGGAATGAGTTACTCACTTCATCCGAAACACAGAATTGTAGCATCTGCTTCAACCGCTTTTAGAGCGCCAAATATTAACGATGTTTCTAGTTTTGGAATTGCAGACTTCCGTTACGAAGTACCTAATTATAACCTCAAACCAGAACAGTCTTTTAATGTTGAAATAGGTTATAAAGTTAAAACCAATCGTCTCTCCGGAGCCTTACATCTTTTTAGAAATAAGCTCACCAACCTAATTACTAATACAAGAAGTACTTTTAATGGGCAGACAGAAATTGACGACTACCAAGTTTATAGAAGAGAAAACTCTAACGAAGCTATTCTCAAAGGATTCGAAAGTGAATTAGAATGGGCACTTACAGAAAAGTTAGTTACCTATGGCAACCTTGTTTACACTCACGGGCAAGATTTGAATAAGGATGAACCTATGCGTAGAATTCCACCACTTAATGGAAGGTTGGGTTTACGCTATGGATTAAATAGCTTATGGTATGTTAAAGGAGATTTTGTATTTGCTGCAACACAAGATAGATTATCTTCAGGTGATATAGACGATAACAGAATAGCTGTCGGAGGCACATCTTCATGGCAAACTTTTAACTTAAGTGGTGGAATTGATTTACCTCTACTAACGATTAATGCCGGTCTACAAAATATCTTCAACGAAGCTTATAGAACCCATGGCTCCGGTATTGATGGCATAGGAAGAAGTTTATGGATTTCTGTAACAGCAAAGTTTTAGGCAACCATTCTAATTTAAAACTAAACGACAATGCTTACCCTAAAAAAAAGTAGCTTATTAATTTTATTCATCTTTTTGATGATAGGATGTAAAGAGGAAGCTAATAAAAAAGCCACCCCTATACAATGGATCGCCAATGCTCCTGCAGCAAATAAATATTGTAAGATCGATACTGCTGGAGAAACAATTATTCCTAATGGTAGAATTGTTAAACCTTACGGAAAAACTTTTAGAATCCCACCCCACCCTTATGGTTTAACTTTAAGTAATGATGGTAACATTGCCATTACAGCTAACTCAGGCACCAGTCCTTTCTCAATAAGTTTGTTAGAAAATCCTTTCTCAACAGAAGTCTCTATAAAACAAATACCTGAAGGAACTAATACAGATGATGACTTATTGGCCGCTGTATTTATGGGCGTAGCCATTTCACCCGATAATAAAACAGTATATGTGGCAGGCGGGCAAGAAAATAAAATCTATATTTTTGATATTCCCTCAGGACAACCTAAAGGAGAGATCAATTGCGCTATAAATACTGAAAACCAAGACTTTACCGATGGTTATCTTGGAGATATGGCATTAAGTAGTGATGGCGAAACGCTTTATGTCCTAGACCAGATAGGCTTCAGAATGATGGTGATTGATGTTGCAACCCGAACTATAAAGCAAAATGTACCAACAGGACGCTATCCTTTTGGGATAACACTTTCTCCAGATGAGAAAACAGCTTACATAGCCAATGTAGGGGTATTTGAGTATAAGCCTATCAATGGTGCTAATGCCGAAAACCTTAAAGAAAAAGCGCTAAATTATCCACCTTTTGCCTATAATACGCCGGAAGCAATAGAGGGTATTCATAATGACTCTGCGGATATTCCAGGTCTAGGCGAGGTAAATGTACCAGAGTCTTTTTCTGTATGGGAAGTTTCCTTAGTAGAATCACAAGCAACTACAACTGCAAAAATAAAAACTGGTATTTTAGTAGGTGATGTAGTAGAAGGTATTCCAGCTGTTGGTGGATCGAGTCCAAATTCTCTGGTTGCCACTGAACAGTACGTTTTTGTAAGCAATGGTAATAATGATTGTATCTCTGTAGTAGATGTTACCGCCGACACAGTTGTTCAAGAAATATGGTTAAGTCCCGATGATCGACTGGGACATATGAGGGGAATTATACCTTTTGGTTTAGCGCTTTCGCCCGACAAGCAAACTTTATATGTGGCAGAATCTGGAATTAATGCTGTTGGTGTGATAGATGTAAATACTTTAAAAGTGAAAGGACATATCCCTGTTGGCTGGTTTCCTTCAAAACTTAAAGTAAGTCCTGATGGTAAAAAATTGATTGTAGCTAATGCAAAAGGTTTTGGAAGCGGTCCTAATGGAGGACCAGATTTTAATTTGGGAGCTGAAGGCAGCCATATTGGTAGACTTATGAAAGGTTCAGTTACCATATTAGATATACCTGATACAGAAAAATTGGAAAGACTTACTCAGGAAGTAATTAAAAATAATTTCCAATTTGAACAAGTTAATGAGACAAATCTTACAGAAAGAGCGAAACACCCCATTCCACTTTACTCCGGAATAAGTGATTCGCCAATCAAACACATTGTGTTCATTTCTAAAGAGAATCGTACTTACGACGAAGTTTTCGGACAAGTAGAAATGGGCAATGGAGAACCTTCCCTATCGCGCTACGGACTTGGAGCTACATTTACTAACAAAGCAGGCGATAGTACCGTAGAAAATGCTCATGTGATGATTAACCATCTAGCCTTAGCAAAACGTTTTGCTATTTCCGATAATTTTTATGTTGATGCTGATCATTCAGCTGATGGGCATAGGTGGTTAGTGAATACTTATCCTAATGAATGGGTCGAAACTTCTGTTTCAGCAGCCTATGGAGGCAAAAGAAGAATACGTGCTAATTCTTCAGCACCAGGAAATCTTGCATTAGTTGGTGCTACAGGAGCAATTTATCCCGAAGACTATAACGAACATGGTTCTATTTGGGATCATTTCGACCGGCATAATATAGATTTCTTTAATTTTGGTTTTGGTCTAGAACTAGCAGCAGGTTATGTAGATTCCACCTTAAAATATACCGGTGTACTTTATAATGTTAATTATCCCCTACCTACTCCACTTTTTAATAGATCATCAAAAAAATATGCTACATATAATATGGCAATACCCGACCAGTTTAGAGTAGATATGTTTAAAGAAGAATTTGAGGAAAAATGGATGGGTGAAGGAAAAAGTATGCCTCAAGTACTTACTGTTATTCTACCAAACGACCATGGTGCAGGAGACAGACCAGAAGCTGGTTTTCCCTTTAGAGAATCGTATATGATGGATAATGACCTAGCATTAGGCAGAATAATTGAATATCTTTCTCATACACCTTACTGGAAAAATATGGCTATTTTCGTGACCGAAGATGACTCGCAAGATGGTCGCGACCATGTGGATGCTCACCGAAGCTTATTAATGATTATTTCACCTTATGCTAAAAAAGGATATGTTGGGCATACACATTACAGTTTTGGTAGTATTTTTAAAACTTTTTGGCATATTTTAGGGCTTCCCTATTTAAACCAGTATGATGCTACAGCTATCGATCTCGCCGATTTATTTAGTACGGATAATCCCGATTTTTCCACTTACAATGCTTTACCTGTTGATAAAAGGGCGTTTGATCCACAAAAAGCCTTAGATCCTTTCGATGAAAACTTTGATTGGCAAGCAGTGGTAGCATCACCAGTACTTGATAACCCCGAAGATTTAATAAAAGCCAGTGAGGAAAGAGATAAAAAGACTTTGCAAGAACGTGAAAAGAATAGTAACCCCAGATTAAATGAATGACTCTTACTTGAGAATTCTCTGATATAATCACTCACAATAATATTAACCCAAAGATTTGTTTTTCATCTTTGCTTGCGAATATTAGTAATTTAGTAGCTTAAAAAACTTGTTTTCTGTTAACAATAAAAACAAGATGAAGAAAAGTATCTTTCTTTTTACTATGCTATTTGGTTTATTTTCAAATGCCGTTGCTCAAAAAAGCTGGAATGGTTATGAAATGCAAGAATTTACTTTTAAAAATAAAATTGCCAAAATTGTAATTCCAAAAGCACCTAATAAAAATAGAAACTGGATTTGGCGCGCTAGATTTTGGGGGCATGAACCTCAAGTTGATCTAGCATTATTAGCAAGAGGCTTTCACTTAGTTTACGTTGATGTAGCAGATTTATATGGTAATGCTGAAGCAGTTAAACTGTGGAATCTTTTTTATAAACATATCACACAAAAATATGAACTTAACGAAAAAGTAGTACTTGAAGGCTTTAGTAGAGGAGGACTAATTGTTTATAACTGGACGGTAGCCAATATTAATAAAGTGGCTTGTATTTATGCTGATGCGCCAGTATGCGATATTAAAAGCTGGCCTGGTGGTTTGGGTAAAGGAAATGGTTCTACTAACGATTGGAAAAAATGCCTGAAAGCCTACCAACTAACAACAAAAAGTGTGAATAACTATGAAGGATTACCAATTTACCAAGCTAAAAATATTGCTGAGGCACAGATTCCAATCATTCATGTTTGTGGTGCAGCAGATCAAATAGTACCAATTGCAGAAAATACCTTATTGTTAAAAACAAATCTAGAGAAATATGGAAGTACTATGGAATTAATTCTTAAAGAAGGCATTGGGCATCATCCACATAGCTTAAAAAACCCAACACCGATTGTAGATTTTATTTTAAAACATATAAAGTAGCACATTTTAATCTAGGAAATAGCCAAACTTTGCTGCCGTATTGGCAATCATAGGTTTTACTAATTCATACTCTTCTTCAGTCATATTTTCTTTCCACCTTCCTACTTTTACTTTATGATCATTTGTAGAGTAAGGTCTTGATGTTTCTGCTTCAACAAAGTCCTGATTATTTTTATTTTGAACTCGTTTTACCCAAACTTCAATTTCTGTCATACAACCATTAGGATCAACAGAAATATCATTACACACTTTTAATGCGAATGCTTTCGGATTTGCCAGCATGTCTTCAAATTTGGAGATTTTCACCAAATCTTTCACTTGCTCAAATCCAATTGTATTAATAAAATTCCAGTGATAAGCACATTGTTTAATCAAAGGTGCTCGCAACCAATCTTCCCAATCTGGAGGTTGAGGGTGATGTCCCCAATTCTTTGAAATGCCGACTTTTAGGGAACATATCGTATCAAGCGGATGCCTGACCTGCCAATAAAATATTTTAGGATCTGCAAAGATAGCCAGCATTTTATTTAGTGGGAATGACAAGCCGACATCAGCTAAATGGCCTTCGCTTTCACGAGGTACTTTCACAGCAGTTGGAAATGAGTAATCCCAATACATCATATCACTAAAATCTGGTTCACTGTAATAATTATAGCTTGACAGATGCTTAAAAAACTCTCCAAAAATTGAAGTACCACTTCTCCCACAACCTAGTATGAGTACATTTTTCATG
>JBCDJE010000218.1:0-6905 GCA_038748185.1 Bacteroidota bacterium | reverse complement strand
TATTTTAATTATTTATTTTTTCAACTTTTCAATATATAATATGCTTAGTAATCCCGATGTCATTTTATTCGCAATTCAGGGAAGCATTCGCTTAGCCAACCAAATAAGAACGGCTTCTGTAGATAAAGTAAAGCGGCAAGAACTAGTTTTACCCCTACCCGATTTCCCACAAGATTTAGACTGGAGAAAAGCTATGCTATATTTCGAAGGTGAGGGTAGTAAATACGCTCAAGGGAATCCGAGGATCAATTTTCTGACCCGAAAAGCAAGAAACCAAGAACTTACAAATCAGCAACAAGAAGAACTCACAGATTGGTTTAAAGCTAAGAAGATACAGGCCAATGAACAAGAAGGCGATTTTCTAGGTATCCCTGCCACAGAAATCCTGTCTATGGTAAAAATAAAACAATGGCAAAAAGGACAGCACACCAGTGGTTTTCAAAGAATAGCCGGATCGTTGGTTGAACTCGGTGTAGATTTTTTTGTGCAAAATCCGGGAGCTTTATCGCAGGGTGCTTCCCAACAAAAGTTATTGAAAGGCTTTTTAGAAGCCATTGATGATGTACAACTAAGTGATGCCAACTTAGGAGATATTGCCTCAAATTTAATGATTGCAAGCCTTGAAACCGTTAGTCAATTTCCTGATGTGCTCACAGGAGATCAATCAGGTAAAGAATTGGTCACTGCTGTCACCAAGGGGCTAAGCCAAGATATACAAAACCAAATAGCCACTGCCAAACAGCAAGGAGGTGGTACGGGGTCATTTGCGAAAGAAGAAAAAATTAAAACCTGGGGACAAGCTGTTTTCAGAAGCGTATTAAAAAATGGTGGAGAAAAAGTGTTGGAAGACCCTGCCAGATTCTTGGGTACTAAATCTGGTGCTCCGTCTTCAGTAGTCAATCAGGTAGGTTCTGCCGTACTTGATGTAATGGTCAACAAAGTGGTAAATGACCCAAGTGAAGGCAAGATTGAACTAGGTGCTTTTTTAAGCCAATCTTCGATTGATCATATTGTGAAAGCTTCTTTTGGAGCGGTAGCAGAAAACCCTGAATTTTTTAAAGTGAAAAATAAAGGAGTCCAGAATATACTGGGACAGCTATTTAGTGACTTATCGCAGTATCCCCAAAATATTGGAATAAGCATGATGCCGGAAGTAGCCAGACTAGTACTCGATAAAACCGCATCTAATTTGGAAACCATCTGGCCGGGCAATACCGATAAAGCTGCTCAGCATCTACTACTCCATGCCTCCAAAACTACACTGGATATTCTGGCAAAACCCGCGGCAAGTGGCAATTGGAAGCCGACTTTTACTGCTACGCAAACCCTTTCGTTGATTGATTCCGTGATGCAAGAAGTAGTACACCACCCGGAATGGATTAATGAAAAACTACAAGATAAGCCTTTTCTCCATCATGCATTGGACGGAGCGATGAAGACTCTGCAAAATGTATCGGTCACACAACTCAATAGCAACGCAAGGCTCAAGGTGGTAAATTCGGCATTACAAGCCGCTGCTTTAAGAAAGGATTTCGTAGAAAGGAAAAATCTAGGCGGAGAAGAGCAACACCTCATCACATTTGCACTTAACTCTGTAACCGATCTGGTATATGGAAAACAAGCTTCGGCTAAAGCAAGATGGGCGCTGGGTAAAGGCGAAGTGTATACCAAATTAGTGGATGTATTTTTAAACAGAGTAGTAGTAGAAGGTACCAAACCTGAGAAAGTAACGGGGCTTAAAAATGCCTTTGCTGCCGAAATTTCAAAGCTGGATACCGGAGAAGCTTTTTCTTTGGAAAAACTGGCTACTGTTCCAATTTAATCTATCATTCATTTTTTCAAAACTTTATTAACCATAGCGCAAAACAATATGCACCCATATATTACCAGAATACTTTTTATCAATTCACTTTTTTTCCTTTTATTTTTTAGCAGCTGTGCCCCTTATCTAAATGATTACTCCAGTGCCCAAGCCAGTTTCAATGAGGCAGCAGAAATGGACAATGCCTTAAAAATGCAAACCAATATTGAAAGTTTTGCAGATCTTATTTCCCCTGAGAGTAAAGTAAAGATTAAATATTTAAATGCACTAAGTGCAATAAATAAGGTAATTAATGGTAACCAAGCAAAACTACAACAAGACGGCTTGTTGGCAAGTGCTTATACCATTAAAGCCCTATGTGAATGGAAACTGAAAGATTATGTAGAAAGTGAAGCTACCGCTAGAAAAGGAATTAGTGCTTTGGCAAAAGCAAAGCAAGACAGGAAAGCCTTCACTCCCAGAGATTCCGCGATACTGATGGCAATCCCAGGCTTAATAAAAGCAGACCAAGCTGCTGAAATGGTGAAAGCACCCGTTGCAGCGCGCAATTATCAAGCAATTGAGCAGAAAGTTAATGGAGGCATTACTGATTTAGATGCCGCTTTAAAAAATGTAGCAGGAGGTCATCCTGTACGGAAATATTTGCTTGCCTCAAAATTAGCGATTTTAGAAAGCTGGTTAGTCGCCTCAGCAGATTTAAAAGGAGAGGAAGGCAGAGCCGTTTCTCAAAAAATCAGTAAAATGCAGGAAGAGATTCGGAAGGAGATTCGAGATTAAGATTGATTGTTTTTGGTTTTGAAAATTTTACTGAAGTTATTGTGACTATTACACGTGAGGTATATAGTTATACTTCCCTTTTTTATCCTTTCAATTACTCCGTCATTAATGAGGGTAATAGGAGTCATGCATAACCCTAAGAAAAGACATACTATTTCCTAGGGCTATGCATTGCAAAAAATATCCATTAAGCATACATCTCTTCACGCTGAGCAATAACTCTTTCTTCAGAGATATAATCGTCGTAGGTCATCAATTTATCTAAATAACCATTGGGAGAAATGTCGATGATGCGATTGGCAACGGTTTGGGTAAATTCGTGATCGTGTGAGGTAAATAGAACCGTACCAGGGAAATCTCTTAAACCATTATTGAAGGCGGTGATCGACTCTAAATCCAGGTGATTAGTAGGTTCATCTAAAATTAAGAGATTTGCTCCCGAGAGCATCATACGGGAAATCATACAGCGTACTTTTTCACCTCCCGAGAGTACATTCGCTTGCTTGAGCGACTCTTGCCCAGAAAAAAGCATTTTGCCCAAAAACCCACGCATATATAGCTCGTCTTTTTCGCCTGGCGCGTATTGTCTTAGCCAGTCAATCAAATTATCATCTACATTAAAATAGGAGTCATTTTCGTTGGGTAGGTATGCTTTGGTAATGGTTTGTCCAAAATGGTAGTAGCCTGAATCTGCTTTTAATTCTTCGTTAAAAATTTGGAATAAAGCAGTAACTGCCATGCTGTCCTTACTTAAAAAGGCAATTTTATCTCCTTTATTTACATTAAAATCTAAACTTTTAAAAAGTACTTCCCCTCCCAATGATTTGCTTAAATTTTCTACTTTCAAAATTTGATCGCCTGCTTGTCTTTCGGGTGTGAAAATAATCGCAGGATACTTTCGGTTAGAAGGCTGTATATCTTCTACATTGATTTTCTCTAATAATTTTCGTCTTGAAGTGGCTTGTTTGGATTTAGAAGCGTTCGCACTAAACCTGGCAATAAACTCTTGTAATTCTTTCTTTTTATCCGCTGCTTTTTTGTTGGCAGCCGAGCGTTGGCTCAATGCCAATTGGCTAGACTGATACCAAAATGAATAGTTTCCTGTAAATAGTTTGATTGCCCCAAAGTCTATATCGGCTATGTGTGTACAAACGGTATCTAAAAAGTGGCGGTCGTGGGAAACCACAATTACCGTGTTTTTAAAATCTAACAAGAAATCTTCTAGCCAAGCTACTGTCTGCAAATCTAAGTCGTTGGTAGGCTCATCAAGGATCAAAATATCTGGATTACCAAAGAGCGTTTGGGCAAGTAGCACACGTACTTTATGGTTGCCACTTAACTCTTTCAACGATTTATAATGATCCGCTTCAACAATACCTAAGCCACTGAGCAAGGCAGCAGCATCCGATTCAGCATCCCAACCGTCCATCTCGGCAAATTTTGCTTCAAGCTCAGCTGCGCGATTGCCATCTGCTTCCGAAAAGTCAGGTTTCGCATATAAGGCTTCTTTCTCTTGAATAATTGCCCAAAGTTCATTATGCCCCATGAGTACTGTATCCAATACTCTTTCTTCGTCAAATTCAAAGTGATTTTGCTTTAAGACTGCCATTCTTTTGCCCGGCTCAATACTCACCGAACCTCTATTAGGACTAATTTCTCCTGCTAATATTTTTAAAAAAGTAGATTTCCCTGCTCCGTTGGCGCCTATTACTCCATAGCAATTATTGCCCGCAAATTTGATATTGACCTCATCAAACAGGACTCTTTTTCCATAGCTTAAAGAAATATTTTGGGCTGTAATCATAGTAATTCGTCAGATAATTTTTTTTGAAAGTGCAAAGGTAGGATTTTGAACTCGATATGTTTGCTTGTAACTCAATTATTATAGAGAAAGTAACTACCAGGCGAAGCGTTATTTTAACTGATTTTTTAACTAGTGCATTATAAATGCTTTGTCTTTTGCATCCTTATTATAAATGAGGACGATGAAGGAATACAAGATTTGATATCTAGAAATATAACCAGCGCCATCTCACACCCTCTATGGGATTTATTTCTAAAGCAGGAAAGGGTAGTTTCAACAAATTTACGGCCCTTAATAATTTTCTTATTCCCTTTTTATTGGTTCTGATTTTTGAAAAATCGATATCAGGAGATAATAGAAACTGACGATAGCGGGGTAGTTCAGGAAAGGGTTCCCCTCTGTAGAAACGAGGATTATCGAACTCGTTGATCATGCCGTTGGCACTGTACCCAATTGCTACATTGAGCCATGCTGGTAGTCGGGAATTCCCTGTTAATCTTAATAGATTACCTGAAAACCAATAGGTATGGGCGTTGTAGTCCTTAAAGAACCGCTCTAAGTGGGTATCCCCTAAAGTGGAATGATAATTCGGATAAATACTAGGCGAATAAGAAAACTTCATCAATATTACTTGTTCGTCGAAAAGCGCTTCTTGTGTTACAAACACTACTGAGCCTAGTGCATTGGCTGCCATATCTGGCCATGAAAACCCCCAACCTTCATACATACCATCAAATATTTCTATGGGGGTCTGGAAAATAAAGCCTATTGGACCGCCATAAAGTAAGGCCTTTTTCTTGCTCACACCTGCCCAACGAAGGGCGTAATACGCCGCATAACTTTCCCTATACGCTGCAAAAGCATGGCCTGCCTTGTCCATTTGCAAATAACCTTTGGAGTCATCATAAAAATGAAAAGGAATCCGCTCTTTATCTTTATACCAAATGAAACTCAAGAAACCCAACCCACCTAAATAAGAGCCTGTTTTTATGCCAATGGTTGTCCAAAGACGCTTTTTATTAATCGTATCGGGATAGGTTTTTGTAAATTCTGGCTGGGTATAAGCAGTTTGACAACAACAATAAGCCAACAAGGTAAGCCATAGGATTTTCATTATTTTCTTTAACAGTAAAAAATTAGCCTTACCCTTAATTTAATGTGAGGTTTTTATACAAAGTCCTTATAATCAACAAGTTAATCCGTCATGCCGAACGAAGTGAAGGAATCTGTATGCTATTATCCAACAGTTTGCCGCTTCGGCGGTCCGATTCACGCCAGCACACATGCTACGCTCCAGTTCGCAAGGACGCCCTATTTAGAGGTGTTTTTATTGAATATTCAAGAACCTTACGTTAATTTAGTGTTTATACGTTAATGAAGCATTGTGTAAACACAATACTATTATCGAAATTCATCTTCATTACCTCAACCGTATTTTCACTTGTTTTAATCTTATACTGCCAGAGTTCAAATGCATTTTTTTAGTATCCAAATACATCGCTTTTTGTAAATATTAGGTAGTGAAAACACACAAGGTACGGATACAAAGCAAATTTAAAAAGAGAGTAAGGCAGAACCGTTTCTCAAAAAATTAGTAAAATGCATAAGGTGGTGCAGGATTAGGGTTGATTTTTTATTGTTTTTTAATGAGATTATGGGTAAAAATAATTGCATAAATGGCTTTCAACAGTTATTGTATATTGGAGTAGTTACTCTCATTAAATACGAATATAATACACATTTACATACAAGTCTTCACTGATTGAGCTTATTATATAGTTGATTATAATCCATATTCTTTAATTCAAACAGTGAAATCATAGGAATTGGCAAAGGTCTATTTTCCATATATTGAATAGCCAGAATTTCGAAGGTTATAAAAAAAGAAACAACCATATATCGACTTGAATCGAAACCATAAACTTTTCCTATTTGAGCAAGGTTCGATTCAAGCCAAGAGTGCCTTCTTGTATGTTTGTCGAAATATCCTTTTTTTGATCCTTCCCCAAAATACTGCTCTACCTGTTCAATCATTTGTTTACTGTTTTTTGCTTGCCCGGTTCTTTTGCATTCGATGGAGTAGATTACTTTTTTATCATGGTCAATTGCAAAAACATCACTATCGCCTATATTGGTTAATGATTTTAATTTACCGTTTGGAGAAATTTCCACCTCTTCGTCAATAATACATTCTGTTTTTTTCTTTAGCCAATTAACTACTTCTTCTTGAACGACTGCTCCTCTCTTTTTCGTAATGATTGAAATTTGCCTCTCTAACTCACTCTTTTCATCGGCTCTGTATCTACCCGACATGAACAGGTGATTCAAAAACATCCAGGAATGATTAAGATGCCTGGGTGTCCAATAAATTATTGGATTGCCTTTTGCTCCTCCATAATCTATTAAAATTAATGGTCGCTGAATGTAGCTCAATTTTCTATTATATCTCCAAGGCGAAATATCAATATTTTTGAATCCATCGGGGACTTTTATGACATCTCC
>JBCDJE010000217.1:0-6931 GCA_038748185.1 Bacteroidota bacterium | reverse complement strand
GCTATTTACAGGAAGAAAGTACTATAGGATTTATTGAACCGATTTTAGAAAAGCATAAAATTTTAGAGTTATTAAACATTATCACGAATGATTTACTATAGCGGAGAAGACTTAAGCAAATTAAAGATTGATGTAATTAATCAAGCATCACTCTAACTTAAAAATTTTTCCATACAAAACTATTCGTGATAACCTTTATTCAATAAAAAACATTTGCAACAAAATTATCCCTCCTACTTTGAGTTATGCAAATAGCCTTAAAAGCTAATTAAAAAATGGTGTATTATGAAAAAAGTTCAGCGGTTTATTGCCGATGCATTTAATTTTTCTCCGGTGGAGGTAAGAGGCTTTTTATTCTTAATGCTCACCATTACAGTTTTACTGTTCCTTCCCACAGCTTGGAGCTTAATATTTAGTAATAAGACTTACAACCCCACTACCGATCTGGCAATACTAGATAGTCTTTTGGCTGAAATGGATATACAAGAAAGCATTCCAGTACCGATTATTGCAAATAATAAAAGTAAAAAGTACACTCCCAAACTTTTTCGTTTCGATCCTAATACAGTTTCGTTAAATGAGCTCACCTCATTGGGAATAAAAGATTTCTTAGCCGAGAGAATTATAAAATACAGAAATAGAGGAGGAAAGTTTTATAAGAAAGATGACTTACTGAAAATTTATGGTTTCCCAGAATGGCTTTATAAAAAATTAGAAAACTACATTGCTATCACGCAATTGTCGGAAAAGAAAATATCTCCTACACCTAAAATAGATAAAGACGGTAACAATGCTAAATTAGCCGAAAGCACTCAAGAAAAAACCTTTGAAAGGAAACTTCTTAACCTTAATACAATTGATACAACACAACTTAAATATGTAAAAGGGATCGGCTCAAAACTAGCTGCTAGAATTGTGAATTTTAGGGAAAAATTAGGTGGTTTCCACAGTAATGAACAAATAAAAGAGGTTTACGGACTTTCACCAGAAGTTTGTGAAAAGCTACTCGAATTTGCTACTGTAACTGAAAAAATCCCAGTTAAACAGTTTCAGATAAATCAATTAGACGAAAAAGCATTACAAGCACATCCTTATATTTCTTGGAAGCAGGCAAAGCTTATAATAAAGTACAGAATGCAACATGGTGCTTATCAAAGCATTGAAGACCTCGCCAATATAAAAGTTTTTGATGATATTTTTATTAAAAAAATTTCACCTTATATTAGTTTTGAGTAAATACATTTTTTCTAATTTCATTACTTTTTCGACAGGAATTCTAAAGGTGTATGAAATCATTTTCTCCATACTACTTCCAAATGAGGTTCATCTTCAAACGTTAAGGTCTGGAATTTTTACTAGATATGGTACACTTATAATTAGGGTACTTTTTTCGATTTGAATCTTAATAGTATTTCTTTTTTAAGTGGGTTTAAATATCCTAAACTTAAATGTATCCTATTCATATTATACCACTTCCGTGGTAGCCAGTTTTCAATATAGTGATGTAAATGCCGGTGAAGCTGTTCAAACATGGCAAACTTGAATCTATTGAAAATCTTGTATTTAATAGTCCTTAACCACTACGGAGTGAATACTTTCTACCACTGTGTGTCTATTCGAGTAGTTAAAACGAATATCTTTGCCAAAACACTCCTGACCCCATTTCCTTCATCAATCGGGCTACAGAGAATCTTGTTATGGAAATATCTTTTTTTAAGATGTCTCTCTCTCAAGTTTTATCTCTGTAACTCCTGTTTTAGCAACCTTATCTGCTTCTCCTTTGGCAACAATGATTATATCCTTTACCTGTAAAAGTTTCTTTACCGCTTTCGCTTTTTACATCCCTTTAGGTTTACTACATATTTTGGAATTGCTATATTAGACCGGATACCAAGTTGAGAGATTATTTTATCTGCTTCTACAACTTTAGAATTATGAGAAAAAAGCCAAAGAAATTTACACAAGAACTCAAACGTAAAGCTATGAAGTTGAGCTATGCTCGTGGTAGTATTATCGAGATAAGCCTTGCAATAGATGTATCTAAGTCTGATCCGAATTGCTGTCGTCAAGAAATGAATGAATATGGAGAAAACAACTTTCCCAGTAGGGGTAAACCTAAGATGAGGTTACCTTTCCTAGCCCATCTACAAAGGTCATGATTTCATGTATCCGCTCGAGATGTAAATTGTAGTTGATCAACTTTTTTATCTTTTTCTCCACTTCCCTTATCTGTTCATAGAGACCCTTGATTACCTTAGCCTTTTCACCTCTGCCCAGTTCTGCTACGGGTACGCTGAGCATCCTCCTAACCTTCTTTAATCTTTTCCTGAGTGCTACAAAGTGCTTAAGTTTACGATTTTCTCTCTGGGGATGCCACAATACAGTCTTGTCCTGAAACCTTTGGGTATACTCTATGTATTTGCAAGGAATCCACCCTGCCAGCTTTTCTTGCAAATCTAGGAATATTTTTTTTACACAAATATAAAGGTGGCAATAGGTGGTCATTAAGCCATAATCTTACTACTACCGATAACATTATCAGAGCTTGGTATATTGTTAAAATCAACCTATTACATACAACCTCATATTTCATCGCCGGAACTCTTAGATAAAAGCAAATTATACTAATATAAAATATCAAAGATTTCACTGTATTCCACCTATATATCCGGTTATTTATCTTCTTTCAAATACCCTGATTGTATTGTTTCATGACGACATTTTCAGTGCCCCGTTTCATAGTAGGAAATACGCGGTTGATCAGTTTTGCTTTCACGGCATTTAATGCAGTCAGCTTTGCTTTTCCTTCTTTGAGCTTCCTTTCTTAATAGAA
This sequence comes from Bacteroidota bacterium, assembly GCA_038748185.1. GTDB lineage: Bacteria > Bacteroidota > Bacteroidia > Cytophagales > Flammeovirgaceae > Chondrinema. The sequence goes on along the minus strand of JBCDJE010000217.1, from coordinate 4,098 downwards.
TTTTAACTAAGGATTATAGCGTATAATAGCGAGGCTGCCACAACTTAATGCTAGTCTATAATGTCCAGTATGTTCCATGCAGAACATACAACTCTGTGGGTTTATTTTTTTTCCATGTCAACAGCCCTTTACATCCTGCTTTGGTATTGGTAAACTGGGCATACATAAACTTTTCAGAACCATCAGATTGGCGTACTACAACCGTGCTCCGGAGGTATCTATCGTAGCTTTAGAAATATCGATTCCGATAAAAAATTCAGACTTTATGATTTTATTTTTATGTGAAATTTAAAAGCCGACAGCATTAAAAAAGCTAATCCCCGCGCCAATATAGCTTTGATAAGTCTTGCTTACAATTCTAATCGGATGCCAAACGTTGGCTCATGTTTAATACAAAAGCGTAGAAGACTAATTAGAGCGATAAGTCCACATTCAATCTTAGGCGACCCAATCTGATATAGGTGTACAGTATTGTGGGAATGATTACCAAAAGTTATTGAAGAAGCATAACTTTATAGGTAGTATGACTGAAAGTGGAGACCTAAGAGAGAATATGGCGCATGCTAATTTTGAGGTAATGGTTGACAAAAGAGATAGACCAAATATATAATTTGGCTAAATTTGTTCGATAAAAAGTAAGCCTCATAAAGAGGCTGTTATTGCTGTGAAACAATAGTCAATAAACTAATCAAGCAAGTATTTGCTATAGTAAAGAAAAATTCAGTTTATGATCCAATGTATCAGCAGAATAAATTAGCTATCAAATAATGTTTTCTTTTTTTATATAGCATGTATTTGCTTTTAAAAACAATTCATACTAAATCTGAAATTATTTCTCGTAAGATATTCAATATAAAACCATTATCCTTAGAAATTGGTGTAATACTCCTTGCCGCTGGTGAATCTCGTAGATTAGGAACACCAAAACAATTACTAAAACTACTAGATAAAACATTGGTCGCCCGTGCCAGTGAGGCCATTTTACAAACAGAAATTGATAAAGTAGTTGTAGTAACTGGTGAAAGTGCAGAAGAAGTAAAGCTTGCACTTACTTCTTATCAGGTAGATATAGTCTATAATAAAGATTGGAAAAGTGGTATGGGTTCTTCCATAAAAAAAGGTACTCATGCTTTGCTACAAAAATATCCCGATATACAAGCCCTCCTTATTTGCTTATGTGATCAACCTTTTCTCAATAGTAACTATCTGAAGAAGGTGATTGAGCAATACATGAAAACCGAAAAGCTAATCATTGCCAGTTATTACAATGACAAAGCAAGTGTTCCCGCTCTTTTCGATCATTCTCTTTTTGGAAAATTACTTCAATTACAAGGTGAAGAAGGCGCAAGAAAAATTATTAGGGGAAACTCAAGAATTGTAGAACACATTCCTTTTCCTGAAGGGAAATATGATATTGATACCATAGAGGCTTGGGAAAAAGTACAAGCCTTGTTTGAGCATAAAAATGAATAAATTATTAAAGCTTTAATGCCTTATTCCGCATTCCTTACATAATTTTTGCTTTCCTACAGGGCGCTTTTTAGGTGGTTTCTTGTGCCCAAAATACAAATGATCTGTATACCTCGGATCCGTCTTCATTGACTCTTCTTTTCTCAATTGTCGCTTTGTTTTCGGCTTAAATTTACCAGTAGTCTTATTTTGAAAGTCAATTTTTTTCTTTGAAGAAAAAGCTGCCTGTCCACTAGATCGCGAGTTAGCATAACCTTGAGAAACATTTTTTTTAGAACAAGATATGGAGAATATAGTGGTAAATAATAAGATTACAAACCAAGAGATATTTACATTGAATTTAAACATAAGATATATTTAGTTTAATCAATTCAGGATACTTTTTTATTGTTTTGTTGTAAACATCTACAGATAGGCATACATTCAAATTAAAAAATAATTCATCTGAAAACTGCCAAAACTATGCCCTTCTCAAGCTCTTCAATAAAATATCATTACCTATTATATTCTAATACTACCGGAAATTGATTGTTTAATACTCCAATGCGTTGGCATGCTGCTGTTGATAGCATAATAACTAACTGGTTATTTTGGGTAACACTTGTAGGTAGCTTTCCAATAATTTTAACAGCAGTTGAACGCCCATTGCTTGGGTTGGTAACTTTAATATAAGTACCGTAAGGAGCAGTTTTATGTAAGCCAACAATCTGATTGGCTGATGCATTATTTCCGGAAATCTTCATACCAATCCCTTGTTCTTTAGTGTTTTTAGGAATATTTCCCAATTTAACTTCAGGAGTTAAGGAGTTAAGGCTACTAGTACCTTGGTTACCTAATTCACTTTTTCCTGCTTGTATATTGCTGCCTTTTGCACCATTAACATCGGGAATATCAGCTCCTGTTGATAATACCAAACTTCCTTTAGAGTCAAAATAATTATAACCTACAATTACGTCTTGACCAAGGGAAATATTATCTGCTGGTTCCATATAATTCCATACTCTTACACTATCGAGATTAACATTAAAATTTCTACCCAAAGAAAATAAATATTCCCCTTCTAAAACTTTATGCACTTTCGGTACTCTTGTTAAAGCTTCGGCAGGATTCATGGAGGCATTCGCATTTTCAGTATTTACAACTGGAGCAGTGTTTGACTGTGAAGTACTGTAATTAAACGCTTCTTCAACAGTTGTTTCTTCCGTTTGTAAGGCTGTGGCAGGTACTTCTACAATTAATTGCTGTCCTTCATTTAAAACTTCACTTTCAAGTTGATTAAGTTCTTTCAACCGTTTAGCATCCATATTAAAATCTCGGGCAATTTTGTAGATATAATCACCTGCTTTTACAGTATATAGTCTCTTCACTAAACCAGCTTCATCCATCGCCATTTCCACATAAGTCTTCTTCACAAGCGGAACAAGTATAATTATTCCTACTGTTAAATTATCGCCAATACTACGATTAGCATTTTTTATTTCATTTACTGTAACCCCATAACGTTTTGCAACAGCTGTTAAGTTATCACCAGGATTTACTTTATGGAGAATGTATGTGCGATTATTTATAATTTTTATACCAATAGAATCTGTTGGAGCTGAAAAAGAGATACTCCCATAGGCATTTGCAAAAATGAACATAGAAGTAATTAATACAAAAAAATACCTCATAGTGTGCTTGTTAAATTAATGGTGATAATATCTTTATTTTCTATAATATAGATCAAATAATTTCTGACAATAAAAAATGATTCTGAAGCTATACCTTTTAAATCTTCTCCTAATACATCTTGCAGAATTACCTCGCCAGAATGGTTAAATATAGCAATATAATTATTGAATGTATTTTTTGTATTGGCTTGATAAAAAGAGATAATAATGAAATTCCCCCACTCTATGTAATCACAAGATATTACAATACTAAGTGACAGTGTCTTTTTAATAAATCTTTTTACTGTATCAAAATAAGCATTGTCTTCTGCATATTTCATTGGATGAAGGAGCGATTTATCAGTTGAAGCTTCTAATTGAATTTGCGTTTGTGTATCTATCGTTTCTCCGATATTGCTATCTACAAGTAGCTGTCGATAAACTTCCGATTTTTCTTCTTTTAATACTACAAAATTATTTTGTAACCCTTCAAAAGTAACATTTTCGATATACCATGCTATTTCTTTTTGATAAAGAGCTACACTAAAAACTGCTTTAGCCTTAGGCATTTGTTCATCCGTAAATTCGGTAAAAAAGATATGGGTAGCATTCATACCTGAGATACTAATTGACCAACTATCTTCGAAAGCCAAATCATCCCAAAGCACCTCTTGCCTCTCTACATCAATACACACAAAAACTGTTGTCAATTCTACCGGATTCCTTAATTCAGCTACCAGTAACATACCTTCATTAGGTTTTACAATTTTCCAAACCCGATAATGGTCTTCAAATTGGTAACTTTTTTTTACGAGTTGACTCAATATGTTAAATATTTTGTTCTCATTTAAAAACTCAACACGAGTCTGTAATTTCTATTCATTATTATCGACCAATAAACAAAACTATGGAAAAGCATTTATAAAAAGTAAAGAATGCTTATAGAAACTAAAATTGATATATTAGTAAATTAATATTT
>JBCDJE010000216.1:0-6932 GCA_038748185.1 Bacteroidota bacterium | reverse complement strand
TAGATTTATTATTTGTGCGTTCCAGAATTTTGCGCAATTGAAAATGTGAGTTTGATGAAATTAGAGGAGCGTGAAAAATTTCTCCTGACATACCGAATGAAGCAAGGGCAACTCTTATTTTTTCAGGCATATTTTTATTGATTTAAAAAAAATTAAGATTTTCTGAAATATTGCATGCAATGCGTTTATTTCCAAATCATTTACTGGTGAATTTAAACAATTCAACCTTTTAGCAATAATTCATACCATTCAAAAAAACTTACTGTATTTAAAAAAAAGACTTTACTACTTTACTTAGTAATGATGAATTAATAAGTTTAGGATTTTAAGGCAGTTATTGAGTGAACAGACAAGGTGTTGAAATCGTAGTTTAGCAGCGCTAAATGAGATTTTAACAACAAAGATTGTACGCTAAAGAACATCTTAAAAAGTAAAGGGTATTTTTTTATCATTACTTAATAAAAAATTTCCATGTACTTGTATTTAAATAGTAAAAGCAATGTTAAGAAATTACCTACAGATGGCATTTAGAAGTACACTAAAAAGTGGACTTACTTCATTCATCAATTTATTCGGACTTGCCATTGGCATTGGTTGTAGTTTACTTATTTTCATTTATGTAAACCATGAGATATCCTACGATCAATTTCATACAAAAGCTGACCGAATTTTTAGGGTTCTTTCTATTGATGAAGCCCTAGGGGTGAGTAATAGCATGGTAGGTATTACTATGCCGGGTGTTGGAGCAGCCATAAAGACACAACTTCCTGAAGTTGAAAATACGGTAAGAATGCAACAGGTTGGACAGGCATTGCTTACCTACGAAGACAATAGCTTTTACACAGAAAATACCTTAAGAGCAGAACATTCCTTCTTTGAAATATTTGATTACGAATTAAAAACTGGTGACCGCACAACTGTTTTAAGTGCTCCTTATAAGGCTGTAATGACAGAAAGCATGGCAGCGAAAACATTTGGTACTGATACAGATGCTATTGGGAAGACTTTTACACTTAACAATCAGCAAGAATATGAAATCACCGGAATTTTAAAAGATCAAGACAAACCTTCCCATCTTCAATTTGATCTGATATACTCCATGTATCCGGCACAATCTGACTCAGGCCTGGTACAGTACCTCAGTTCTTTCAACAACATAAGTATGACTACTTATGCCTTGTTAAAAGACCCTGCTATGGAAACTAGCGTAGAAGAGAAAATTGAACCGATTTTAAGAGAAAATGAAGTGCCTGACATGTGGAAAGTTACTCTTCAACCCTTAAAAGATACCCACTTAAATGCTTCTCATGTTATTTTTGATAGAATTAACCAAAATAAAGGAGATGCAAGCTATATATATTCTTTGTCTGCTATAGCAATATTTGTTTTACTAATTGCTGCTTTCAACTTTATGAATTTGGCAACAGCTCGCTCAACTAAACGTGCTAGAGAAGTAAGTATGCGAAAAGTAATGGGTGCAGGTAAAAATCAGCTGATTTTACAGCATTTAGGAGAATCCATTTTTATGGCTTTCAGTGCCCTTGTAGTCGCACTTATTTTGGTAGCAATCACAAATTCTTTTGTCACGCTTCCTATTTCTGAAGCACCATTAATTTATCTTTTCACAAATCCTATATCATTGACAGGTATTCTTGGTGGCACATTGCTATTGGGTATTTTATCAGGTTTGTATCCGGCCTTTATGCTTTCATCTTTTGAGCCTATTCGCGTACTAAAAGGAAACTTTACTACTAGTAGTAAAGGTGTTTTCTTGAGAAGAGTACTGGTAATCTTACAGTTCGCTGTATCAATAGCCATGATTGCCGGAACTGCCATAGTTTACAAACAACTAAATTATATCAAAAATAAAAACCTTGGCTTTAACAAAGAGCAAGTTTTAAATATCCCGTTGAACAATCAACAATTAGCTGAAAGTGCTGAGCAGCTAAAAAATACTTTTAGCCAACTTCCGGGAGTTTCAGGAGTTGCATCCGCATCATCACTTCCCGGTCAAGGTTTTGGTAGGACTGGGATTAGACCTGAAGGAGTTGGACAAGAAGAAGATCCTTGGATTGTGAGCATTATGACTTTTGATGAGGATTTTATTGAAATGTTAGGAATGGAAATCGTGACAGGTAGAAATTTTTCTGCTGAGTTTGGTACTGAACAGGATAAAGCCGTGATTATTAATGAAGCTTTAGTTAATGAATTGGGCTGGGATGAAGCCATAGGGAAAAAGCTTTTTATGGGTGAAAACGAAAGGACTATTGTTGGCGTAGTGAAAGATTTTCACTTTGCTTCTATGCGGCACAAGATAGAACCTATTATTATGCTTTATCAACCAAATGCTAATGGTACTGTAGCCGTTAGACTCAAACTCGAAAATATGGGACAAACTATCGCTTTAATTGATGATACTTGGGAAGAAATTAATACAGGAATGCCCTTTGAATATACTTTTTTTGATGAAGACTTCGGGCAGCTTTTCCAAAGCGAAGAAGCATTTTCAGACCTAATAGTCAACTTTACTTGGTTAGCTATTTTTATTGCTTGCTTAGGTCTTTTCGGATTGGCATCTTTTATAGCAGAGCAGAAAACCAAAGAAATTGGCATTAGAAAGGTATTAGGTTCCTCAGTAAGCAGAATTGTTGCGATGCTTTCCAAAGAGTTTGCTATTCTGGTTATTATTGCCAATGGAATCGCTTGGCCAATTGCCTGGTATGCTATGGAAAATTGGTTACAAGATTTTGAATACAGGACAGTAATTCATTTATCCACATTCTTACTTGCCGGAGTCATCTCTCTTGCAATAGCACTTTTAACAGTTAGTTATCATTCTATAAAGGCTGCAATAGCTAACCCTGTAAAAAGCCTACGAGACGATTAATTATGAAGAGATAATGAAATGATAGCTTTTCATTTCAAAGTTTCGCTACAATTCATAGCTTTGATAGCGTAAAATTCAAACTCTTCAGTATTTATGACAGCATTGTATCCTTTAAAATTTGAAACCATATTTAAAGACAAAATATGGGGCGGAGAAAAGATTAATACAATTTTAGGAAAAGACTTTAACCCGCTTCCTAACTGTGGGGAAACATGGGAAATCTCCGGGGTTTCAGGAAATATATCTGAGGTCTCAGAAGGTAGTTTAAAAGGAAAAAAACTTACAGAACTAATCGAACAATATAAAGGAGAGTTGCTAGGCGAACAGGTCTATGAAAATAGTGGCACTGAGTTTCCACTTCTAGTAAAATTTATTGATGCTAATGCCGATCTTTCTATACAAGTACACCCCGATGATAAGCTGGCAAAAGCCAGACACAATTCATTGGGTAAGACTGAGATGTGGTATATATTTCAGGCGGATAAAGGTACTAAGCTCGTTTCAGGTTTCAGTAGGGAGATGGATAAAGCAACCTACTTGGAAAACCTGAATAATAAAAGCCTTACTGATATTCTCAACTACGAAAATGTAGATGATGACGATGTTTTCTTCATCCCTGCCGGAAGGGTGCATACCATTGGAAAAGGTTGCCTCTTAGCAGAAATACAACAAACCTCTGACATTACCTACCGCATTTATGATTTTGACCGCAAAGATGCACAAGGGAATACAAGAGAACTACATACGGAAGAAGCACTAGATGCTATTGATTACAAACATTACGATCAGTACAAAACGCAGTACGATAAAAATATAGAAAACACCCCTGTTCAACTCGCCACTTGCCCTTATTTTGAAACCAATGTGTTGAAATGTGACAAGAGCATAACACGGAATTATTCAACCCTTGATTCATTTGTGATTTATGTTTGCTTTGATGGGAGCTTTTCAATTAACTATAACGGCAATACGGTTTCTGCCAAAAAAGGAGATGCTGTACTACTTCCTGCCAATATAAAGGAAGTTGAACTGAATCCTTCTCCTTCATTTAAAATTTTGGAGTCTTATGTGCCTGTGAATGATTAAATACAAAAGTTAAATTGGAAATTAGAAAAGCAATAACACAAGATTATGATCAAGTTTGGGAAATCTTCTCAAAGGTTATTGAAACTGGAGATACTTACGTTTTTGATCCAAATACTCCAAAACATGCATTGAAAAAATATTGGTTTTCTGATTATATGAAAACTTTTGTAGTTGAACAGAAAGGACTTATACTAGGAACTTATATCATTAAACCAAATCAAATAGACTTAGGAAATCATATTGCAAATTGCAGTTATATGGTTAATCCTGATGCTCAAGGAAAGGGTGTAGGTAAAATGATGTGTGAACATTCTATTCAATTTGCTAAATACACGGGTTATAATGCCATTCAGTTTAACCTTGTAGTTAGTACTAATACAATTGCCGTTAAGCTTTGGGAAAATTTTGGGTTTAAAATAATAGGAATAACTCCAAATGGATTTCGCCACTCAAAGTTGGGATTTGTAGACACTTACATTATGTACAAATCATTAGAGAATTAGCATAAAAAAACATGATAGTTGAGTTGAAGCTTAAAAATTGCTACTATGCATTTATATGTAGACTGATGTTCTTAATGGAAAAAGAACAATGACAACCTATAACAGTTGTTGGTAAAAACTCTCTAAAAACTAAACACTTGTTATTTAACTGATTATACTTTTAACACTCAGGAACATTCACTGTAATGTTTACAGCTAGTCCTCCTTTTGACGTTTCTTTGTATTTTGCTTTCATGTCTTTAGCTGTTTGCCACATGGTACCAATCACCTCATCTAAAGAAACCTTAGCATCTGCCGGATCGCTATCTAAGGCAATGTTACTTGCTGTTATAGCTTTAATCGCTCCCATAGAATTGCGTTCTATACAAGGGATTTGCACTAAACCTCTTATAGGATCACAGGTAAGCCCCAGATGATGCTCCATAGCAATTTCTGCGGCCATAAGACTTTGAGCAGGAGAGCCTCCCATACATTCGGTAAGTGCTGCAGCTGCCATTGCCGAAGAAACACCAATCTCTGCTTGGCAGCCTCCCATCGCAGCCGAAATAGTAGCCCCTTTTTTAAAAAATGTCCCTATTTCTCCGGCTACTAGCAAGAATTTAATAATGTCTTCGTCAGTAGCTTTCCGATTTTTAAAACAAAAAAAATACATAAGTACTGCGGGAATAACACCGGCTGCGCCATTAGTTGGAGCAGTAACTACTCTACCCAATGCTGCATTTTCCTCGTTAACAGCCAAAGCAAAACAGCTTACCCATTTTAATACCTTTTCAAAATCAAAACGAGTCTTTTTTATCTGCCTAATCCACACTTTAGAATTTGGGTAATCAGTATTGCCTAATAATTTCTTATTGAGCGCAGCTGCCCTTCTTTTTACATGAAGCCCCCCGGGTAAAATACCTTCTGTATTGCAGCCTTTGTAGATGCATTCTTCCATAGTATGCCAAATATGCATCAAGCCCTCCTTTATGGCTGTTTCTGTTCGCCAAGCTTTTTCATTGGCAAATACCATTTCTGCAATGGAAATTTTTTCTTTATCGCAATGAATCAGCAAATTAGCAGGTACGTCACAAGGATAGGGAAGTATCTTTTGTGATTGGGTTACATCCTCGCCTTCTGCTACTACGAACCCACCACCAATAGAATAATAAATATTTTCATATTCTCCCTTGGTTGTATAGGCAATAAATTTCATCCCATTAGCATGAAAAGGCAGCTTCTTTTTCCCGATAAAGATTAAATGCTTTTTTTCAGAGAAATTAATCTCTTTTTTCTGGAGTAAAGACAGTTTTTTACAGACTTTAATTGTTTCAATCTTTTCTGTTATTAGGGATGTATCAACAGTTTCGGGGTTTTCTCCGGTCAAACCCATCAATACAGCAATATCAGTAGCATGTCCTTTACCCGTCAATGCCAATGAACCGTAAAGTTCAACTTTTACCTGTTCAATTTCACTAAACACACCTCTTACTTGTAATTCTTTCAGCCAACGTAAAGCAGCTCTCCAAGGACCTAGGGTATGAGAGCTAGAAGGACCTACACCAATTTTGAGCATATCGAAAACACTAATGCGTTCTGTCATAAAATATCAAGTATTTCTTATAAAGGCTTGTAACTGATAGTAAGAATTGTTTCCTGAAGTAAAAGTTTAATTATATCATAGCTTCTCTATCTTATTCATTCCACTTTGATTTTGGCATAAATTTTACCTTTCCAGTAAAGAGGATGCGTTGCTTCAAGATTATTATTAAAGAAAAAATTAAACTCCGCTTTTAAAAGCTTTTTATTCCAGGAATGACTATTTATTTTAATTGATCCCTTTTTTAGGCTGAATTTATTTTTTGTTCCTGTAATACTGTTATAGCTTATCCAAGCTGAACAAAAATCATTTTCTATTTCAAATACTAAGTTACTATGTGTAGCAATATTATTAGCTGAAATACCCGCCACTTTACCATTGTCTAATTGTGTTACTTCAATAAAATTCGTTCCTGCCCATTCATAAGCAGATGTTTCAGATTTTATAGAATGATATAAATGAACAGTATCAATAATTTGATAAAAAACCTCAAGGGAATCCTTATAAATTTCACCGTTATCATCTTTCATTTTGTCTATTTCTTCAGGACAAATTCCATCACAACTTACTTGACCGAACTGATTTTTGAATACTCCTTCTGGATAACTCCATTCATCTTTAAAATCAAAATCACCAGTTAAATTTTCTACCCACTTAATTTTTATTTTATGATCTTTCCCATGAGAAATAGATGACTGACTATAGACAGATGGAAAGGCAGTAAATATTGGAGGAAATAATATAAATACCTTAAACGTGAAATACGATTGAAAAGCTATGTTTTTAATTTTCATTTAGTTATCCATTAATACAAATGCTTTGGTAACAAAAATTAAAATTATATATAAATAGTACTTTATTCACAATGATGTTTCTC
>JBCDJE010000215.1:0-6942 GCA_038748185.1 Bacteroidota bacterium | reverse complement strand
ATTTGCTGCCTCTCTTATTTAATCTCAAATTTCAAACATAGATATTATCAAAACCTTCAATAAAATTAATCGGTTTTTTCTAAACCATATTTCACATTTATGTATACGATAGAAGACTTGGAAATAAGATTGCTTTCAGAACTGAAAGTAATTGCTGATGAGCTAGGAGTTAAGAATTATAGTAAATTGCCTAAAAAGGAGATTATTTATAAAATTCTCGATCAACAGGCTATCCTACCTGATACAGAGCTCCCAAAGCCTACGCCTGCCTCAAAAGAAACTACTAAAAAAACTTCACGCAAAACCAGCAGCCAAAAAGATAGGAAAGAGACTGATAAAAGGCGTAAACGAGTTAAGCAACGTGAAAACGTAACAGAAGACGAAGGAAGTAAGGCAGTAGAAGAATCAGAGCAAGGTAAAAGCAATGGCGTTCCTCCAATTGTAGATGAAGAGACAACAGAAACCATAAAAAAGCTTAAGCCAAGAAGCAATGTTTCTGAAGAAAAAATACCGGAGCCGATAGAAGCAAAAGATAATACTGAAAGCGCAAAGATAAAAGAACCTGTAGTTGTAGAAAGTGAGAAAAAGCCTCAGAAAAAATCAAGCATTCGTGAATTTGATGGTGTAATTGAAAATGAGGGTGTGCTTGAAATTATGCAAGATGGTTATGGCTTTTTGCGATCTTCTGATTATAACTACCTCGCTAGTCCAGATGATATATATGTATCTCCCTCTCAAATAAAACTTTTTGGACTGAAAACGGGTGATACTGTAAAAGGACAAATAAGACCTCCCAAAGAAGGCGAAAAGTATTTCGCTCTACTTAGAGTCGGTTCTGTAAATGGAAAAACTACAGAAGAAATTCGCGATAGAGTACCTTTTGAATATTTAACGCCTTTGTTTCCTGAAGAAAGGTTAAATCTTAGTGGCAAAAATGCTAAGCTTTCTACTCGTGTATTAGATCTTTTTGCACCAATTGGTAAAGGGCAAAGAGGAATGATTGTAGCACAACCCAAAACAGGTAAAACAGTATTGCTTAAAGAAATTGCTAATGCTATAGCTAAAAATCATCCAGAATGCTATTTAATTGTGCTTTTGGTAGATGAAAGACCTGAGGAAGTGACAGATATGGCAAGAAGTGTAAAAGCCGAAGTAGTTTCTTCTACTTTTGATGAGCAAGCAGATCGTCATGTAAAAGTATCTTCTATAGTACTTGAGAAAGCAAAAAGGATGGTAGAATGTGGTCATGATGTGGTGATTTTGCTAGATTCTATAACAAGATTAGCTAGAGCTTATAACACAGTAGCTCCTTCATCAGGTAAAATCCTCTCAGGGGGTGTTGATGCTAATGCTTTACATAAACCAAAACGTTTCTTTGGTGCAGCCAGAAATGTTGAGAACGGTGGTTCACTCACCATTATAGCTACGGCTTTAATTGAGACAGGCTCAAAAATGGATGAAGTAATTTTTGAAGAGTTTAAGGGTACAGGTAATATGGAACTTCAACTTGATAGAAAACTTTCTAATAAAAGAGTTTACCCTGCTATTGATGTGGTTTCTTCAGGTACTAGGAAAGAAGACTTACTCTTAGATAAAGATACATTATCTAGGGTGTGGATACTACGTAAGTTTATGGCTGATATGAATCCGAACGAAGCAATGGAATATTTGCTAAATAATATGCGAGGCACAAAAGATAATGATGAGTTTTTAATTTCTATGAATGGATAAAATAACACTTTTTGAGTAAAAGTGTATGAAAAGCCCGATGTATAATAATAGCGGGTTTTTTTTATTGCATTATTTGAAAAACTATAATCAAGATTTACAGTTTTATAATAATTTATAGGATTAGACGAAGGCAATAGCATTAGTAAATGTATAGTGTTAGATGCTTTGTTTTACTGTATGCTCCAATTTTGATAAATCGATAGTAATATTTTATGATTAATACATTGGCTTTTTTCCCACTTGGGTTAGTGGTTTTTCCTGGAGAGCCGCTCAATTTACATATTTTTGAACCAAGGTATAAGCAGCTAATTAAAGATTGCAAAGAAAAAAATATAACCTTTGGTATCCCACCTTACATAGATGATTCAATTAAAAGCTATGGCACAGAAGTTAGGCTAATAAACATAGTGAACCAATACGAAGATGGGAGAATGGATATTGCGACTGAGGCATTAAATGTTTTCAAGTGGAAATCTTTTAATAACCCTATGGAAGGGAAATTATATGCTGGAGGAGAAGTAGAATATTTTGAAGATAAAGATGATTCTAATGTTTCAGAAAGGATTTTACTATTAGAAACAGCGCAAAAGTTTTTTAAATTACTGAAGATAGATATTGAAATTGATGTAAATCAAAAATATTTGTCCTATTTCTTAGGGCATAAAATAGGTTTAGGATTATCACAAGAATATAACCTCATTACATTAAGAAGTGAAAAACAAAGAATTGAAGTATTAATAGATCATTTAACTAGAAGTATTCCCGTTATTAAGGAATCAGAGAATAGTAAAGATAAAATAAAAATGAATGGGCATTTTAAACATTTTGACCCGCTGAAATTTTAGTAATCTATTGTTGTAAATATCTCTTTTGAAAGGCTTAACTTCACCTATCTTTTTTAATCTATTGTTTTCTGAAAAGTGTATTTAGAAATAAGAGGCAGCATATTTTATAAATTATAAGTATGTATCTATAACCTACGTTCTTTATAGAAACTCTTGTAAGATTTAGTGATATGAAGATTTTTATAGTAACTGCTATGCTGGCAGTAATATCTATTCGTAATAGTGCTCAACAAATTGATTATAGGAAAAAATATTATCCTGCTGTTAATAAAGCTGAGTTAGCAATTATCGAACATAAATATAATGTTGCTTTAAGCTTTTATCAAGAGGCATTTCAAAACGTACCTACACCCTTTTCAAAAGATTTATTCAATGCTGCTGTTTGTGCTGCATTAGAAAAGAATGTTGTAATGTCAATATCTTTCGGTGAAAGATTGTTACAATCGGGTACTGAAATTACTTTTCTACTTTCTCAAAAGGTGTTTAGAAATATTGAACCTGACGAACGTTGGCAACGCTTTTTAGCCAACTATGCTACATGGCGTAAGCGATTTTTACTCAATGTGAATATGCCTTTAAGGAAAGAACTAGAGCTTATGTCTGCAAATGACCAACACTTTAGGATTCAGCCAAACGGATATATAGTTTACAAAGATACTATTCAGGCAATTGATAAAGCAAATATTAAAAAATTAAAACGTATCATAGAAAAATACGGCTTTCCCGGAGAAGACCTAATTGGTGTAAAAGACCCTTTATCTGCGCCACCATATCATTCAATTCTGTATCATCATTGTCAGAAAGCAGCTAGTAATAAAAGTTTGGGCTTAGCCGATTTCCCAGGAGACTTAAGTGATGCAGTAAAATATGGGAAATTGAGTCCAAATCGTTTTGCAGCATATGCTGATATACAAGGAAAACCTATTTATGGTAATACAGCATTTTACAGAATTGGCAGCGATAGAGAGTTAAGGTACTTAAACCTAAGTAGTAATATGCTTAAAAAAATAAATAAAAGAAGGACTACTATAGGGCTAGCACCACTTGGTGAATATAGAAAGAAAGTATTGTTCTCTTTAAAAGATGATAAATTTATTTTTACCTACAATGATAGTATCATTGCGTTAGAAGGGTTAGCTGCAAAAGATATTGATAATTTTATAGAAAATTCTAGCAAGGTTATTACCGAATAATTTCTAATTTCGAGGATGTTTTTTAATCGAGAAATATGCTGAAAGCCTCATTATGATTAGAGTATCATTTTTTTTACTAATAGCTTTTTTTCTACTTCAGTGTGAGACAGCTAAAGAACCTATAGATTTAAGTGCTGTATCTTCCGATGAAGACGTAATGATTGTAATCGATACAGATTACGGTACAATGGAAGCTCTACTGTATGATCTTACTCCAAAGCATAAAAGTAATTTTTTAAAACTCGTTAGTGAAGGTTTTTATAATGACCTTCTCTTTCACAGAGTAATTGAGGGATTTATGTTACAAGGAGGTGATCCTGATTCTAAAAATGCTTCCAAAGAAGCAGCACTAGGAAGAGGTGACCCGGGTTATACCATCCCTGCAGAGTTTAATGACAAATTATTTCATAAAAAAGGGGCTATTGCTGCTGCACGGCTTGGCGATCAAAATAACCCGGAAAAAGTATCTAATGGTAGCCAATTTTTCATTGTACAGGGGAAACAATACCAAGAAGAGGAGCTTTTAGCTCTTCTGGTAGATTACCGAAAATTATATGCCTATTTCGATTCAGCTATGCGAAGCGAGCACTTCGATAATATGAAAAGTAGTTTTATTGCAGTACAAACAGAAGGTGATAGAGAAGAAATTAGAAAATTTATCGCGGCCTCTAAGGATACTTTAGAAACGTTTTTTTCAGTAGAATTAGATAAAACAATACCTGCAAGTAGAATGACTGTTTATAAAGAGCTAGGTGGATATCCTACACTTGATGGAGCCTATACCGTTTTTGGCGAAGTAGTAAAAGGATTAGAAGTAATTGATATTATTACAGCAAAAGAAACTGGCATTGGTGATAGACCAAAAGAAGATATTAAAATGCAAATATCACTAAAAGTGATGAAAAGAGATGAAATTAAGCAAAAATATGATTTTGAATATCCCAGTAAATAGTAGATTAATGTTATTTTTATTATTCAAATTGCTTTTGCAAGACCTATTTCTTTAATTTTTGGGAAGTACGTTGGCTGTTATTTTTATTTTATGTTGTGGAGTAACAGCATTAGAAATGATTGTAATAATTTTATTTTGGATGCCAGACCTTCCTCTACTATCAAATGCAATTTTAACTTCTCCAGTTCTTTTAGGTAAAATTGGTTCAGACGTCCAGTTAGTAGCTGTGCATCCACATGTTGTTAATATGTTAGAAATGATGAGAGGCGCAGTTCCTGTATTTTCTAACTGAAAAATATGTTCTACTTTGTCTCCCTGTTCAATTTCTCCAAAATCAAAAAAACTTTCTGATAAAGTAAGTTGCGCCCCTTCTTGTGTTGGTGCTATTTTTTTTTGGTCTTGTGCAAGTAATAAATTCACACTTAAAAAGAAGAACATGCCAAAAAGTATAAATTTTTTCATAGGTCGGGATAGTAGAATTATTTAGTATACTAGGTAAAAGATAATGTTAGTAATGTAAATATTTTAATCTTCTAGTTTAACTGTTACAAAAGGCGTTATTTTTACATTGAAACACAAAATGTCTAATATAAAATCCTTCATTTTGAAAGAAAGTTTTTTCAAACTGATGAAATATAACACGATAGCTTTTACGATATTTTTTCATTAAAAAATTCAGGAGGGAAATTAATTAAAAAGAGTTCTTTGGTGCTTCTGGTGATTGCAGTATAAAGCCATCTTAAAAGTTCTATATTTTTCATCTCTTCAGTTAAATATCCTAAGTCTACAAATACTGCATCCCATTGTCCACCTTGAGATTTGTGACAAGTTAGCGCATAAGCATATTTCACTTGTAGTGCATTTAGGTAAGGGTCAATCTTCAATAATTTATTTCTTTCCTTCTCTTCTTCTACATTATGGTATTCAAGTAACACGCTTTTATATAGCTTATTAGAATCCTCCGAAGGAAGATTGGCATAAGAAGACTGAAGTGTATCTAATAAAACTTTCGCTTCAAACTCAGGTTCATCGGGGTAGTCAACTAATCTCAATGTAAGGTCTGCAAATCTGAAACCATGTACCACCTCTTGATTTCGCTCTCTCAATACCTCTACAAATTCTCCATTTGCCAAAAAACCTGCTTGTGAGTCAGGCGATAACCAGAAATAATTATTTCTAACTACCATTAGCATATCGCCTGCTTCAATTTCATTTTCGAAAAATAATAGTGATCTTCTTAAGTAAAGGTTATAACTTACGGCATTTCTATTAGATCGGGTAATAATACAGGCATTTTCGATACCAAATTTACCATAGGCATAACGCATTCCATCTTCAAGCTTCTGGCTACTCATGCTAAAAATATCTTTGTATTGCCTGGTTGATAAGTTTACTTGGAAATCTCTCTTTGCTATAAACTTTCTTAATTGTGTGGCATTTTCTAATATACCTGAAGCTTCTTTTTGTCTTACTACTTCAGTAAGTAAATGAGGCGTTACAGAAGCGTTAAATGTTTTTTCAATATAAAAAGTGTCAAGTGCAGGACTTATATCTAGGTGTACAGGAGGGAGTTGTGCTGTATCTCCTACTAAGATTAATTTGTTTCCGGCATTAAGGTCTTCAAATACATACCGAATGAGTTCGTCTAATAAGCCGTTTTTTCCATAGACATCATTATTATTATCAATCATAGAAGCTTCATCTACAATAAAGACCATGTTCTTGTGATAATTTTTTTGCCTTCTAAAAAGTAGCCTCCCTGTGTTAGGATCTTCGGTTTGTTTAAAAATTACTTTATGTATGGTAAAAGCTTTTCTCTTTGCATAGTAAGACATCACCTTTGCAGCTCTACCAGTTGGCGCTAATAATATTGCCTTCTTCCCTACAAATCTGAGGGAATTCACCAAAGCACTTATAGCTGAAGTCTTACCAGTTCCAGCATATCCTTTTAATAGAAATACTTGTTTGTTTTTTTCTGTATTGGTTATAAATATTTCAAAAAGTTCGAATAATGTCTTCTGTCCTTTTGTTGGTGTAAATGGAAATCTTTGTTCTATAAAATCTTTCAGTAAAGTCATTTACAGGCAACTTTTAAGAATAATATAAAAATCATATATATCAGTAAATGTATTGTATAAAGGCACAGGAGCAACCCTAATTACATCTGGCTCTCTCCAATCACAAATAACACCTTTTTCACTTATTGCTTCATATAAATTTT
>JBCDJE010000214.1:0-6960 GCA_038748185.1 Bacteroidota bacterium | reverse complement strand
GAGGCCGTGGGCCGACACCAGGCCGGTGCAAATTCGGATGAAGAGCTTAAAGCGCTTGAGAAAGTGGCCTGTCCGTCTGCTGGGGCTTGTGGGGGTCAATTTACCGCAAACACCATGGCTTGTGTGTCTGAGGCTATCGGCTTGGCTTTGCCCAATTTGCCGTACTTGTATTACAGTTCAAATCTTTTGTGCAGCCACTCATTATTTTCTCTTCCATTCCCTTGGCACTTACTGGTTCTTTTATCGCCCTGTTTTTAACTGGTTGGTCTTTTTCCTTTTTTGCTTTTGTAGGATTTATCAGTTTAGTAGGCATCGTGGTTAACAATTCTATTATATTAGTTGATTATACCAATCAGCTAATGCAAGAAGGAGTAGAAAAGATAAAAGCAATAAAACAGGCTGCGGAAAGGCGATTTATCCCTATTGTATTAACCACCCTGACAACAATTTTAGGTCTTACTCCGCTTACTTTCTCAGGAAGTAATCTTTGGTCACCACTAGGCTGGACACTTATTGGTGGACTAATTTCCTCTATGCTACTGACGCTTATTGTTGTTCCAGTATTATACAATTGGTTTACTCGTGAGCAAAAAGTTGAAGAAGTGGTTAGTTAGGGTAGGAAATCATTGGAAATTAAAAATACAACTATTAGAAAGAAGCTAATATCTTATAAAGATTTATATTGTAATAATGAACGGGTAGCTATATTAGTTGTCATAAATATATATCTGAAAAATGGGCTTAGATTCAGTTGAATTACTCATGGCTATTGAAAAAAAATTTCAAATGGAAGTGCCTGATATAGAAGCAGAGAAGATGTACACAGTTGGAGATGTTACGATGTGGTTTTACAAAAATCTAGTACTTAATCCTAGTAAAATATCTCTTGAAGGAGAATTATTAAAAAAAGTAAATGAAACTTTTTATAACTTAAACCTAATAACAGAAGAAATCAAATTGTCAGATAAGCTCAATCAGATAATCCTTGAAGAAAACAGGAAAAAGATTTGGAAAGATATAGCGCGCGATATTGGCTATAAAATCCCTCCATTGCATAAAAGTGACTTTGGAATAATTGAGAAGAAAAAGAATTTTTTAGGATTAACTTACTATGATTCACCCCCCCCTTTTTTAGAAAGTAATGTTAGCCGATTTATAGAATGTCTTGGAGGATTAAATTTTGAAAAATTAGTAGATTTTAACAACATTTCTTCTCTATTTGAGGTCAAAATTGCAGTAATGGGTATTACTTTAGAAAGATGCGGAGTAGAAATTCACGAAATCTACTGGGAAAGTAGTTTTACAGATGATTTAGGTATCGATTAGCCCAAGAGTAAAGTTAGTCATTTTAAGATTACTTTAACTCTTCTAGATTGATTGCAATAAATCGTAATAAATTTCAAACCTCTTTTAAAAAAAGTTACTTCTTATTTCTATTTCATTCACGCCAGGTTTGAGTCTTAACGAGCCAAAGGTCAGGTCAACCTTTTCACCATTTAATTGGAGCATTTTACTTGCCCCTGCAGGGTATACAAATTCACCAACTACATTGCCCGGTAACTCAATAGTAAATTTTTGATGTCTTGGATTGAAGTATTTGTATTTTCCAGCAATTTCTCCTTTTATAGTAGGAATGCTAATTTCATTATTTTTAAGTGAACCCATTTGAGGCTTTATTTGTACCATATCATAACCGGGTGTTTTAGGGGTAATGCCCCATAAACCCCGAGGAATAATATTAGCCGGAACAGCTCCCCATGCATGGTTCCAGTCAGCATTGGGTTTGTATTTCATGTCCCATGCTTCCATAGCCATAGTTGCACCTACCTTTATCATGTTATACCAGCTTCTATCATGGGTAGCGGTCATTAACTTTAAGGCATAATCAGCATCATGGGCATTGTAAACGGCTTCCATTAAGTATTGGGCACCGTACACACTACAAGCCATACCTCTGGTTTTAATAAAATCCATGACCGGCTTTACATAAACTTCAGGTACAATATTAAATGCCAAAGCCATCATATTTGCATGTAAAGAAGCATGATCGGTACCTTCACCATCAACATATACTTTCCTGTTTTTATCAAAAAGCTTTTCATTGATCGCTTTTTTGGCTTTCAAAGCCTTTAATTGGAAATCTGTAGCCTCTTCAGGTTTATTTAAGGCATGGGCAAATGTTGCCATAATCTCCATATTTTTATAGTAAAAACAATTGATTAGTGTATTGATGGGCATAAATACATAACCGTCTCTTTCTCCTTCTTCAGTAGCTAATTTCCAACCTGTATCTTTTTGTGCAGGTGGCCAGTCTACAATATCTTTTAACTTTGCATCAGGATCAGTAAATCCTAATTTCTTCATAAATTCAGGGGTTACCTTTTCTGATTGAGAACTGATTAAACCATCTTCTCTTGCCAACTCCATGAGCGTTTTATGCTTCAATTCCTCATAATATTTGGCTATCAACTCCTTATTTCCAGTATACATGTAATCTTGGTAAAACATCAGTGCTACGTGCAATTGCCATTCTGTCGGCCAAGTAGGGTTATGCATAAAGTATTCTATGGTTTCCCTAGCCATTGCATATTCTCTGTCGACTGAATAATGCCCAAGTTGTTGGATATACGCATCTGCTTCATAAGGTATTCTTTCCCGATCACCATCTACATATAGCCCTGAAAATGTAGTGGCTTTCATGGTATATTTACACATATCCCAAACTTGATTGAGAATTGTATCCGATGAACTAAAGCTGCTTCTAGTGTCATCGAAATAAGTATGATACACTAACTGAGTTGCATCATCTATTTCTAGTTCTTGGCTAACATTTTCTAGCTCTGCATAGCGAAAGGGCATGATTACCGGAAAAGAATCGGGCATAGAAACAGCAATATCCTTAGTATTTCTTTCATCTTTTTGGAGTTCAATAATATATTCTTCAATAGCTGGGTTTACTTCGAGTTTTACTTCTTGATAGCGGATATGCCCTTTTGGATTTCTATTGATTTTTCCTGCTGTAAGTTGTTCTCCAAGATGTATAGTAATGATTCCTTTTTTAGTGGCTTTATATTTTAATAATAATGTTCCGAAAGCATCTCTTCCAAAATCAAAGAAATAAGAGTTATCCGATTTTTTTGTAAATATTACTGGTTTTATTTGGTTTACTTGAAAACGATTTCTTGTAGTAATTGTGGAATCTGAAGCACCTATTTGGAAAGATTGGCTTTCAGAATAATTACTTGTTCTATTGCTGCTATCCCAAATACGAACCTTCCAAAAATAGGGTGTATTTTGAACCAATGGTTTTCCTCGATGTTGAATTTCAGAGGATTTCCTCAAACGCACTTCGCCACTGTTCCAAACATCTCCAATATTATTCTCAATATTTTTTTTAGAAGAAGCAACAAGAATTTGGTATGCCGATTGGGAAACAGCCCCACTAGGAACTATCCAGCTATATTCAGGTAAATTATCTTTGATTAAAATACCTGAAGGATCTCTAATACACTCAACAGTTAGTCCTTTAGGTACTCCTGTATGTGGGTCTTGAAATTTTTGACTAAGCTGATCACACTTTTGGCGAAATTTTATCAGTTGATTTTGATATTTTTCTTCTCCTGCAAGATTCTTTATTTCTATTGGGTCATCTTTTAAATTGTATAATTCTTCAATAGACTGGTCATTCACATATCGGAAATATTTCCATTTAGCTGTTCTAACTCCTTCACTGGGAGGAATATTATCGAAATCCCACAAGTGCTCTATTAAAATAGTATCTCTATTTAAGGTTTTACTTTTTCTGGCAATAATGGGTAAGAGGCTAATCCCGTTAAAAGTTGCAGGTATTGTTACGTTCGCAAAATCAAGTATAGTGGCGGGTACATCTACATTTAGCACCATTTCATCAATGTCTTGATGCTTGTTTTCTCTTGGATCATATACGATGAGTGGTACTCTGATAGAATTATCGTACAATAACCACTTGCCAGCTAATTGCCTTTCGCCCATAAAATACCCATTATCTCCCATCAAAATGATGATAGTATTTTTATCAAGCCCTTTTTTTGCTAATTGCTTTCGAATTTTGGCAATTTCTAAGTCAATGCCACCGATCATGCGATAATAGCCTTTCACACTGTGCTGGTATTTTTCAGGAGTATCATATCGCCAATACCATCTTGTTCTATTGAAGCCGTCTCGCACCATTTTGGGCAATGCTTCAAAATAAGAGTCGTCAGCCAATATAGGTTCTGGCATTTCTATATCTTGGTAAAGTGCATCGGTTTGTTTTTGCCAAAAGTACTGATCAGCAGCAGCATCATGTGCATGGGGAGCACTAAAACTTAGTGACAAACAAAACGGCTTATTTTCAGGTACATTTTCTATAAAGTCCAGCGCTTTTTGACCAGTATACCTCGTTAAGTGAACTGTATCTTTTCCAAGTTTTTTATAGTAGTAGCCTCTTTTATCTTTGTAATTTCCTGCTCTATCATAATTTTCATGAACGTCAAACAATTTATCAATTTTGCTATAATTCACACCGAATTTTCCATAAAACCCTGTATGGTAGCCCGCATCCCGTAATAATTTGGGATAGGCATTTTGCATAAATATATCTCTTATAGGACCAGTTTGAAAATCGTATCTGTGGGTTCTTTCATATAACCCGCTCAGAATACTAGCTCTGCTTGCTGCACAAATAGGCGTGGTAACAATAGCTGTTTTAAAATAAGTACCTTCTTTGGCGAGCTTATCCATTTCTGGGGTATGAATAAGGTCATTTCCACTATAACCCAAAGCATCCCACCGTTGGTCATCAGTTAGTATGAATATGATATTTGGCTGGTTATTATTGGCCGTTTTTTGCTGAGTGAAAGCCAGGTTATTAATGAGTAGGCCAATTATTATTAGGAATAAGGTTTTACGATTTTTCATCAAAATGTAAGGTGAAACAGGTTTTTATCTTCAAAGTAACAATAAGAATAATGTCTTATCTAAAATTTGAAGATATTTATAATGCAAGAATAAGACAAGCCTATTTTACAACTTAAGATATGAATGAAGCTATTTTAGGAATGATTTCATGAGGATTGTTAAGCTTATTCCTCATACTGAACTAACAACCAAGTAGCAAAATAACCCTTCCCTCCCTTGCGAACTACTTTCCAATCGCGTTTTTTAAGATTTTTGATAAGGTAACGGTTTAGAAATCCGTGAGCTACTAAAACAACTTTACCATTTTCATCTGTCAGTTGTTCAAGCCTACTAGTAGCTCTTTTTGCGCGGCGCTTGGCTTCAGAAAAGCTTTCAATATTTTTTTTGTTCATTCCCATCATCCATAAAATTCTGGATGTAACTAACCATGTTTTCAATGGAAGTTTCAAATTTGGTAAAGCAGCTATTTTTCGCTCAAATTCCCTGAAAAGCGTATCATTTAAATAGTTCTTTTCTTCACCAAAGAGAAATTTGGCAGTATGACGAGCTCTATTTAAACTACTTGTATGGATGACTGTAACTTCATCGTCTGTTATAGATGCCGACTTGAACTTTGAATCGTAAATTCCCACTGTATCATAAGCATATATAAACTGCTTGGCTTCTTCACGCTTTACCCAACCTTCTTTTTTGAGAGCGGGTTCTCCATGCCTAATCAAAATTATTTGTTTTAATTTTTCATGATTGTCTACTAAACCCATTTGTTTCTGCACAAAAGAAACTTGGAATGGTTGGGTCTTATTAGCTTTTTCAGCGTTTTTATAATAATCTCTTATATTCTTTACTTGTGCAAATGAGGTTAATACAGTATAGTAATATAAAATAAAAAACACCAAAATAACTCGATTCATGCATTTCTGTCTTTTTGTTTTCTTACTGCAAAGTTAGATTTTATAAATTCAAATTTAGGAGAATTAATTAAATCTTATAAGACTTGTTTATTGAAAAGGGAAAAATGAAATTGTACTTAAAAATTTGTGATTTTGGGTTAAGCAAAATTTTAATATTTTGAGAGGGCACTTTTGGAGTACTAAAATTTTTTAACATATACTTATTAAAAATAAGTCAGTGAACATAGTGT
Organism: Bacteroidota bacterium; assembly: GCA_038748185.1. Classification (GTDB taxonomy): domain Bacteria; phylum Bacteroidota; class Bacteroidia; order Cytophagales; family Flammeovirgaceae; genus Chondrinema. The sequence continues at coordinate 881 of JBCDJE010000214.1, read as the reverse complement.
TAAGTGCTATATTTGAGTTTTTTTAAATAAATTCATTATGCAACTTAAGGTTTCCGCTAATGCAAAAGCGCTTATTTTCGATCTTGATGGTACACTCGCCGATACCATGCCTACTCATTACTTGGCTTGGAAAGAGATCGCTGCTAATTATAACTTCTTCTTTCCTGAATCGCTTTTTTACTCACTTGCAGGAGTACCAACTCAAAAAATCACCTTGCTGCTAAACGAGCGATATAATATAAATCTAAATCCAGTTAAAATTGAAGAAGAGAAAGAATCAGCCTTTTTAACATTAATAGCCAAAAATATAAAGCCTGTAAAAGCGGTAGTAGATATTCTTTTAGCGTATCATCAGAAATTGCCCATAGCCTGTGGCACAGGTAATATCCGTGAAATTGCCTTGCTAACATTAGATTACATAGGATTAAAAGGTTTTTTTGAAATTTTAGTTACTGCAGAGGACGTATCATATCCGAAGCCGCATCCTGAGACTTTTTTGAAATGTGCAGAGATGATGGGGGTGAAAGCAAGTATATGTCAGGTTTTTGAAGATGGAGAGTCTGGATTACAAGCAGCAAAAGCTGCTGGTATGATTGCTACAGATGTACGACCTTATTATAAAAGATAAAAAAATGAATATCGTGAAGGCAAGAAAAGTTAGCTTAAAATAGATAAAATAAGTACGCAAACGATTACCATTAAAATAGCAGATATAATAGCAAGTACACCATCTTTTGTGATCTTTTTCCCTAGGTTCTTTTTCCTTTTTACAGAAAATATGGGTAGATCGAAAATACTTTTTCCTTTTTTAGTAATGCTACTTAAATGATTTTGCGCTGAATTTTCAAAACGGTAAACTTCCTTAGCCATTTCAAAGTCTT
>JBCDJE010000213.1:0-6979 GCA_038748185.1 Bacteroidota bacterium | reverse complement strand
TATAAAGTAAAATGATTATAAAGAATTCACCTTCAAAAAACGTAGGAAAACAACTCTCAAATGAACATCCAGTTTTTGGAAGCATATTCCCATACAAAGCTTATTTTATATAATCTTTATTGTATAAAACAAATAAGAACTTACAAGTTAAGTAGTAGAACTTTTCTCTTAATTCGACAAATGTTGAAGGGGTTGTATGCATCTTTTACACCTAATAAAGATTTTATAAACACAATAAAACTCTATTAGGGGATGTACAAGGTAGTACAAGAAGTATATTTACTTTCCAAAAAACTTCCCTAATGTTGAAAGTAAACATTGCCTAAATTGGCATAACTAAGCTTCCTCTTTTTCAAATATATTAACTGAACCTTGAAATGACATATATTGAAAAAGAAAAAATGTATTACAAAAAATAAGTAGAGTGGAATATTTAAGGCTCTAAGCTAATCTGTAAATGATTATTTTGCATATTTGAATTGCATAAATTCAGCACTCAATTATTCTTTTAATTTTAATTGAATTTTTAAAATGCTTTTTTCTATGCAATAAAATATTGTAGGAATCTCATGTTCCGTTTAGCATTGGTAAGAGAATTGCGGCATATAATAAAAAACGCCGTTATACGATTATAAGTTAATTATCTGTATTTTTGTGAGATAATCATTTTTTTATATTTTTTGAAACAGAATAAAAAACCATCTAACTGGCTCACATCCAAGTATTTATTAATCATTCGGGATGAAGAGAACTTTGCCGAGAAAGCTACTATTAAGTTTAGTAATGTAAAGGCTTTTTTAGTAATAGGTGGAATTTTTGTACTTTTCTCAGGTCTTAGCTTTCTACTAGTTACTACTGTTCTTTCAAGATGGTTCGATCCGAGAATAGACTATGTTAAGATGAATAATACCTTGGTTGAGATGCAAGAGAATATAGATTCCTTAATGATTCAGATGGAAAATAAGGAGAAAAGTCTTACCAACTTTAGAAATGTATTAACCGGTAATGTAGACTTTGCTGTTTTTGAAAATCCTATAGATGAAGACTCGGTTGTTATAGATGTTGAAGAAGATAAAGAATTACTGGCTGTCGAAACCGAGTTTAGGAAACAGTTTGAAGAATCTGATTATGAACAGTTAAGCTTTATAAATAATGCGAAAAGTGATTTACAACAACTTTTTTTCTTTTCACCGATTAATGGTGTAATATCGAAAAAATTTAATATAAACGAAGGCCATTACGGTCTTGACCTTGTAGCAAAGAAAAACGAACCTATCAAATCAATTTCAGATGGGACAGTCATTGTTTCTTCTTGGACACAAGATTCAGGACATGTAATTGCCGTACAACACAAACATCAGCTTATTTCATTCTACAAGCATAATTCTTCAAGGCTTAAAAATGTAGGCGATATTGTAAAAGCGGGCGACATCATTGCTATCATTGGTAATACCGGTGAGTTAACTGATGGTCCTCATTTACACTTTGAACTGTGGTACAATGGTAATGCAGTGAATCCCGAAGATTTTATAGCTTTTTAGTAACAAAAACCTATTAATTTTTATTAACAAAGAATTTTACCCAAAAAAAAACATTATTAAATTAGATAAGGGCTGATCGTTTAATTAATTTTAATTATTATGAGTTTATTCAGTAACAAAGAAGAAAGTAAGGAAGACGTAGCAAGAAGTAATTCTACCAATCATTTAGGAAAAGGTACAGAGATAAGAGGCGATTTGGAAACTGCAGGTATTATCCGTATCGATGGGAAAGTATTTGGAAATGTAAAATCTAAAACAAAAATAGTTTTAGGCGAAAGCTCATTCATTGAGGGAAACATTATTTCTCAAAATGCTGAAGTTTGGGGAGAAGTTCGCGGTAAACTCGAAATTTCTGATATGTTAATATTAAAGCCTTCAGCAATTGTTACAGGTGATATTTTTACTGGGAAGTTAATAATTGAATCAGGTGCTAAGCTTAATGGTACTTGCAAAATGGGCGATGTGAAGAATAACAGAACATTAGGGAATAATAATCAACAGAAAATAAACTCAAATCAGCAAAAAGAGCACACAAAAGCGGCCGTCTAAGCCTTTTCAACAATATGTAAAGTATTCTTCCTTAGCTATGGAGATGATAGGCGCAATTTTGATAGGCGCCTGGATTGGCTCTTGGCTGGATGAATACTTCCAAACTTCACGCGACTATTTTACTTTAGCAATGATGTTGTTAGGAGTTACTACTTCTATAAGTTTACTATTTAAAAGGATAGGAAAAAATAAGTAGTACCTTTGCTGAGACTTAATAATATTTTAATTTCTTGTTTTTTACTTTTTAATGTAACAGTTTGAAAAAAAACTGAATTAGTAGTTGTTACTGAGCTATGCAGGGAGAATATACCCGATGGAAGATAAAAGATTTTTAATAAATTTCTTGTTAATAACTTCAATATTAACAGTTGCTGTTATTCTATTAAGTGCTTATACAAATCTTATACACCCTTATGCACTGTATATACAGCTATATTTTATCTTACTCACCCTTATTTCATTCATCCTCATAGAGAAGGGAATTAAAAGCCAAGATGTTGATTTTGTGAGTTATTTTATGGGTGCTTCGGCTATTCGCTTATTGTGCTCATGTATCATTTTGTTTTTATACTTCTATTTTGTGAAAGATCAGGCTGTTTTGTTTACAGCTAACTTTTTTATGTTCTATTTATGCTATACTGTATTTGAAATTCGGACACTATTGTCTAAATTGCGCCAAAATTTTGACAGAGACGATAAGTCTGATGAAGCATACCAAAAGAATGAAGCATAAGTACTTGAAAATCAAATTTTTATTATTCATTTCATTTATATTTTCTTCCCTTTTCCTCTCAGCATCAGATTCTGAAAGTAACAGCGAAACCTTCAAACCAACAGATATGATTGTCCACCACATAAAGGATGATTACGGTTGGCATTTACTCGATTATACAGGACAAGATGGTGAAGAGCATTCAGTATCTATTTCGCTTCCTATTATTTTATACACTTATGAAGGAAGTTTTGGGAATGGGAGTCTAGATATTTTTATGTCAGGAGATTTTCATCATGGAAAACATGATGTTGTGAAAGGAGATAGAACATACCGTTTAGATCATGGGCATATAGTAGAATTAGGAGAAAAAAAAATCTTAGATTTTTCAATTACCAAGAATGTAGCATCTATGATGTTATCAGTTGTAATCCTATTTCTTATATTTTTTAGCATTGCTGGGGCTTATAAAAAGAGAGGTATTAGCGAACCTAAAGGAATGCAATCGTTTTTTGAGCCCATCATCTTATTTATAAGAGATGATATAGCTATCCCAAACATTGGCAAGAAAAAATACGAGAAATTTTTGCCTTATCTTATCACACTTTTTTTCTTTATTTGGTTTAATAACCTTTTGGGCTTAATTCCCACTGGCGCTAACTTATCAGGCAATATAGCTTTTACTATGACACTAGCTGTATTTACGTTGCTGGTTACCAATATTTCCGGTACGAAACATTACTGGTCACACTTATTTTGGACGCCTGGAGTCCCTTTGCCACTGAGAATCATTGTTTTGCCGGTAGAACTACTTGGTATACTTACAAAACCTTTTGCTTTAATGGTTCGTCTTTTTGCCAACATTACAGCGGGGCATATTATAGTATTGAGTTTAATTAGTTTTATTTTTGTGTTTCAGCAGCTATTTGTCGGGGTCATTGTTGGTCCAGTGGTAATCGCCATGACTTTATTTGAGTTATTTGTTGCCATATTTCAAGCTTATATTTTTACATTGCTTTCAGCTTTATTTATAGGACTGGCCTTAGACGAGGGGCATCATTAATAATTAGTATTCTATTAACCATATATAAATTTTATTAGAAATGTTAGCAAGTATTTTATTAGAAATGGTTGGTTCTATTGGTACGTTAGGTGCTGGTATTGGAGCCGGTCTTGCAGTAATTGGAGCTGGAATGGGCATTGGAAGAATTGGAGGTAGTGCTGTTGAATCAATGGCACGTCAGCCTGAGATGGCAGGTAAGCTTCAAACAGCTATGCTTATTTCAGCAGCTTTTATTGAAGGAGTTGCGCTATTTGCCGTAGCAGTATGTTTCCTTATTGCAGGATAAATTTTACTTTCACCGGATGTATTGGGATTGCCGTCATCCGGTGGAAATTGGTTAATTGAAAATCTAAAAGTAATTTATAATGGATATAGTAACTCCCGGCATAGGGCTTATCTTTTGGACAGCACTTCTTTTTGCATTGGTATTAGTTGTGTTACGCAAGTTTGCCTATAAGCCAATTTTAGAGGCAGTAAAAGAAAGAGAAGATTCAATTAGAGAAGCTTTAAACTCCTCTTCCAAAGCGAAAGAAGAAGTAGAAGACTTGAAGAAAGAAATAGAAGAAATGAAGCAAACCGCTAGAGTAGAAAGAGAGACTATATTGAAAGATGCAAAGGATTCTGCTAATAGTATAATCACTGAATCGCAAGATACTGCCAGAAAAGAATATGAACGTATTGTATCTGCAGCGCAGGAAGATATTCAAAACGAAAAGAAAGCTGCTTTGGCAGAAGTTAAAAATCAAGTAGCTAAATTTTCTGTTAAAATTGCCGAAAAACTACTAAGAAAAGAATTGAGTGATAAAGCAGATCAACAAAAACTGATTACTGAGTTGCTTGATGAAACAAAACTTAATTAAAAAGCTAATTGAGAAATTAGGTTTACTATTATCAATAAGATGTCGGAGAAAAGAATAGCGGTTAGATACGCAAAATCATTGGTTAATCTTGCAGAAGAAAAGGGGTTCTTAGACGAAATACAAGCAGACATGTTGCTCGTTCATAATGTCTGTAAAGAAAATCGTCAGTTAAGAGTGATGTTGAAGAATCCGGTAATTTTATCACATAATAAAAGGGCAATCCTCGACAAAATATTTAAAGGTAAAGTAGGCGAGCTAACTACTAAATTTTTTAAGGTTATCTCAAGAAAAAATAGAATTGATGTTTTGCCTGCTATTGCAGGTGAGGTAATAAGTCTTTATAATACATTAAAAGACTTACAAGTTGCCACAGTAGCTACTTCCATTCCCCTTACAGTAGAGATGCGCTCTAAAATCATTAAGATAGTAGAAGAAACCTCAGGAAAGAAAGCTTTACTTCAAGAAACGGTGAATGAAGACTTAATTGGTGGTTTTGTATTGAGAATTGGCGACCAGCAAATAGATAATTCTATTTCAGGCAAGCTGAACAAACTAAAAATACAGTTGGTAGATGCCTAATAGATATACTAATAGATATAATACGCTTAACAAAAATTAAAAATTACTAAAATGGCGCAGCAGGTTAGACCAGATGAGGTCTCAAACATACTTAGAGAGCAACTCTCTGATTTTAAAACGGAAGCAGAGATTGAGGAAGTTGGAACAGTACTACAAGTGGGTGATGGCGTTGCTCGAATATACGGGCTTTCTAATGCCCAATCAGGAGAACTTATTGAATTTCAGAGTGGTGAGTCAGGCTTAGTGCTTAACTTAGAAGAAGACAACGTAGGTGCTGTTATTTTAGGTGATCCTACAGCGATAAAGGAAGGCGATTCCGTAAAACGAACTGCAAAAATTGCTTCAATAAAAGTAGGAGAAGGGCTTTGTGGAAGGGTGATTAACACCTTAGGAAAACCCATAGATGGTAAAGGAGAAATTGAAGGAGATCTTTTTGATATGCCTCTAGAAAGGAAAGCGCCAGGTGTAATTTACAGAAGCCCCGTAAATGAACCTTTACAAACTGGGATTAAAGCAATCGATTCTATGATTCCGATCGGTAGAGGGCAAAGAGAATTAGTAATTGGTGACAGACAGACCGGTAAAACGGCTGTAGTGATTGATACCATTATTAATCAAAAAGAATTTTACGATAAAGGAGAGCCTGTTTATTGTATATATGTAGCAATTGGCCAGAAGGCTTCCACAGTGGCGGGTGTCGTAGCAGAGCTTGAGAAAGGTGGTGCTTTACCTTATACAACAATCGTTGCTGCTAATGCTTCTGACCCAGCTCCAATGCAGTTTTTTGCACCATATACAGGTGCTGCAATTGGTGAATATTTTCGCGATACAGGTCGTCCGGCACTTGTTGTTTACGATGATCTTTCCAAGCAAGCTGTATCTTACAGAGAAGTATCTTTATTACTAAGAAGACCTCCGGGACGCGAAGCTTATCCTGGTGATGTATTTTATTTACATTCAAGATTATTAGAAAGAGCTGCTAAAATCATCCCTTCTGATAAAATTGCTCAACAAATGAATGACTTACCGGAATCTTTGAAAGATAAAGTAAAAGGTGGTGGTTCATTAACGGCATTACCTATAATAGAAACACAAGCGGGAGATGTTTCAGCTTATATTCCTACAAATGTGATTTCTATTACTGATGGGCAGATATTTCTAGAAACAAACCTCTTTAATTCAGGTATCAGACCGGCGATTAATGTGGGAATCTCTGTATCTAGGGTAGGGGGATCTGCACAAATTAAATCGATGAAAAAAGTAGCCGGAACGCTAAAACTAGATCAAGCACAATTTAGAGAATTAGAGGCTTTTGCTAAGTTTGGTTCGGATCTAGATCCTGCTACAAAGCTTACCATTGAACGAGGTAGAAGAAATCAAGAGATTTTAAAACAAGCACAATTTTCTCCGCTTACAGTTGAAAACCAAATAGCTATTGTTTATGCTTCTACAAATGGCTTATTAGACAATGTAGCTATTGAAAAAGTAAAAGCTTTCGAAGAAGAATATCTTGATACGTTAAATAAGAAACACAAAGATGCTATGGACTCCCTTGGTTCAGGTAAATTAGAAGATAGTGTTTCTTATTTAACGTATCAAGATATTCTTCTTCGAAAGCTTTTACTTTTTCAATAGCTACATTGTCTAATAAGCCATTTGTAGAAGCATAAACAAT
>JBCDJE010000212.1:0-6992 GCA_038748185.1 Bacteroidota bacterium | reverse complement strand
AAACTATATGGACTTTCAACTCAAAAACACTATGACTACTCTTTCGAAAATTACTCATAAAACAAAACTAAAACCTTTAGAAGTGTGTAGCAACTAAACAGGGCCGCCTGGCGGTCTTGCACTGAAAGTGCATAGTTTTGCACTAGCGTATTTGAAACAATAAAGTACCGTGGCAATAAAATATGATCAATTCAAATTGTACAGGAAAACCAAACTTTTCCTATTAAGTCAATACTGGATTCAGCGGTGTATTAATTACTTTATCAATTTCCGCACCTGGACACCAAGTATCCCAGTCGTTTTGTTGGTGTTCATTTATAGGCGCTTTTAACCTGATATCTCTATCCATATAAATAATAGTCATCACCTTTCTCATCTGATCTGTTGTATTTGCTCCAGCTCTATGAAAAACCCAACCTGAGTGAAAACTTACTTCTCCTATATCAAATGGTTCTATTACATGCTCAAAGCTGGTAACACGTAACTTTTGTTCTATCAATTTTTCACTTTCGTCTCCAATTTGCAATTCTCTACCTTCTACTATTTGGTGGCTTCCTGCACTAAATTCTAAGGGACCCATTTCAAGAGGCGTTCCTTGCAGGGGAATCCAAGCTGTCACCGTTTTATCACTGGATAAAGGCCAATAATATTGATCAGCATGCCAAGGGGTGATGCCTCCTCCTGCTTCTTTAAAAAGTGCTTGATCATGGTAAAGGCGTACGCCTTCAACCTTCATTAGGTCAGCGGCAATTTTTGCCAAGCGTTTATTAAAAACTAACTTTTTAATTTCCTTATCTTTCTGCCAGAGATTGAACAACTGCAAAAATGCTTTGCCATAAGTACTTCTTTCACTCAAAGGTGTAGCATCATTATTTAATTCTTCCACTTTATCTCCTATCACCTTATTGAAATAGGCTATTTCTTCTTTAACTAATACATTTTTGATTTTAATGAATTTATTTTTCTGAAAAAAAGCTACTTGCTCTTCGGAAATAATCATTGGTTCATAGTTGCTTTTCATTGTCATATTTTTAGGTTTTTGGATGGGGTTAATAATCAATATTATGGCAAACTAAAAGCTACATAACTATCTCCTGAGGGTGTTCCCATTTTTCCACCACCACAGGCGATTACTACATATTGTTTACCATCAATCATGTAAGAAGCAGGGGTTGCATACCCTCCAGCAGGTAATTTATATTTCCACAGTTCTTTTCCGGTTTGCTTATCAAATGCCCTAAAATATTCATCTTTTGAAGCACCAATAAAGATGAGCCCTCCTGTAGTAACCACAGGGCCACCGTAATTTTCAGTACCGGTTTGTGGAATACCTTTTTTTGTCAATGCCTCAAATTCACCTAAAGGGACTTGCCAAGCAATTTCACCTTTGTTCAAATCGATCGCCGAAAGTGTTCCCCAGGGTGGTTTTACAGCCGGATAGCCTTCCGGTAATAGAAATCTGTTGTATCCGGTATGAGAATACGGTACTAGACCTTTGTTAGAAGCCTTATCAAAATCATGAGCATCTTTTGATGTTATTAAAGTTTTTTCATCATAAAGAAAAGCAAGCAATGCTTCTTTTTCCCCTTCTTTAATATGGCTAAATCCCGGCATAAAGCCTTTCCCATTGTTTACAACTTGTAATGCTTGTTCCTTTGCTAATTTTTCAGCGACTCCTGTGAGTGCAGGATAAGTTCCGGTAGCATCGCCCTGAAGTTCTTGACCATGACAGGAAGCACAGTTCACTTGATAAATTGTTTTACCTGCATCAGCGAGTAGTTCACTTCCTACATTTTCATTCTCAATTTCTATCATGGTATGTATCCAAGGCATTTCATTTGCATTAATATAGAGCATCCCTGTTTCGGCATCATAAGCCTGTCCTCCCCATTCTGCTCCTCCATCAAAACCCGGAAAAATCATGGTACCTTGCATACTAGTAGGAATAAACTGTTGCCCTGTTCGAATACTTGCTAAAACTTGCTTTAATGAATCTATATACTCAGGAAATAGCGTATTAATGTCTTCTTCAGTAAACTTTTGCCTAGAAAATGGTTGGGGTTTGAGTGGGAAGGGCTGTGTTGGCCAAGCTGCTTCATCTTTAAGATCAGATACCGGTACAGGTCTTTCTTCAATCGGATAAATCGGTTCTCCTGTTTCTCTGTTAAGCACAAATAGAAAACCAGATTTAGTTGCCTGACTCAAAGCATCTATCTTTTCTCCATCTTTTTCTATAGTGATTAAGTTGGGTGGGCAGGGTAAATCTCTGTCCCAAATATCGTGATGCACGGTTTGAAAGTGCCACATCCTTTCTCCTGTTTCCGCGTTGAGTGCCAAAATACAGTTGGCAAAAAGGTTCTCCCCTTTGCGATTACCTCCCCAAAAATCGAAAGAGGCTGATCCTGTGGGGATAAATACCATGCCTCTTTCTTCATCTAGTGACATACCTGCCCAAGAGTTGGCTCCTCCTAATCGCTGCCAACCATCCTCTGGCCAAGTTTCGTAACCATATTCCCCCGGATGTGGAATTGTATGAAAGATCCAAGCTACTTCTCCTGTTCTTACATTATAAGCCCTGATATGACCAGGAGCAGCATTTGCACTTTCAGAAACGCGTGTACCCATAATTAACAGGTCGTTGTAAATAATACCGGGCGAAGTACTTACTACATAAAATTTGTTATCATCATTGCCTAAACCTGCCTTTAATGAAGCAATCCCTTTCTCTCCAAAAGAGGCTATCAATTCACCTGTTTCAGCATTAAGTGCAAAAAGCTTTGGACCAGCGGTAAAAAGAATACGTTTATCATTACCATCTTGCCAATAGGTTACTCCGCGATTATTATTAAGCCCTGATTCGTCTTCAAAATTAGGTTTATACAACCATTTTTGTGTTCCGGTAGCAGCATCTAAGGCAAATACTTTTAACTTAGGTGAACTACCATACATCACACCATCAACAATAATCGGATTGCATTGAATTTGTGAACGGTTATCTTCAGATTTGTCTTTTGTGCTATATGTCCATGCCACTTGTAACTGATTGACATTTTCAGTGTTGATTTGATCTGCCGCTATAAACTGACTACTGGCTTTATCTCCCAAACTTATAGGCCAATCTATATTCTTGGTATCTGTTTTTACTTGAGAACAAGCGAAAGGGCATAAAGACAGCCCCAAAATGAGGAATTTTCTAAGTTGCAAAGTTTATTAGTTTAATAGTAAAACACTTTAATTAAGCTTGGTAGAAATTTAGTGAAAATATAGCATATTCCTATCTCGTTTGCACAGGTTGCATAAAATTATTAGGCTCCCATAGTATAAAGCACTCAAAGGATATCTTCTCTTGTAATTTTAAAAATATTGACACGTTATGCTGCATTTTGCAAAAAGAAGGAAGCCGTAAAAAGCAGTTTAACCTTTCTTTTAAAATTTAAAAATGGGCAAAGTACAAGTGGTTGATCAAAGTAATTTTTCAGCAAAAAAAGAATTTGTATTTCACAATTCATCAGAGAATATATATGAAATATTATAGTCATTAGCTGTGTAAAAAATAATTGCTTTTATAGTCATTTAAATTTTATTCATTTGTATATTTCGTCACATCCAACTCAAAAGTGAAATGAAAGATCTAATATCAAATAGTAATATTTTTTTCTTACTGTTTATCATTAGTTGTACTTCTCCAACTTCTGATACAATAGAATCCAGAAATGAACAAGAACTCCCTCAATCTAATCGATTTGATATTATGCGTGGTGTAAATATCAGTCATTGGTTATCACAAAGTAACAGACGTGGTGAAGAAAGATCCCGTTGGTTTCAAGAAGAAGATGTACAATTTATTAAAGAAGTTGGGTTTGACCATATTAGGATTCCTATCGATGAAGAGCAAATGTGGAATGAAGCAGGCGATAAGGAAGAAGAAGCCTTTACATTACTACATAATGCACTTTCATGGAGTCAAAAACATGAGCTTAGAGCAATTGTAGATTTACACATTCTACGTTCACACCATTTTAATGAGAAAGAAAAACCACTCTGGGTTGATTCATTAGCACAGGAACAATTTTTAAATTGTTGGCGAGATCTTTCCGGTGAACTTAAAAATTATCCGCTAGATCAAGTAGCTTACGAATTGATGAATGAACCCGTAGCAGATGATCCTGATGATTGGAATAAACTCGTAGCTAAAGGCGTAAGAGTAGTTAGAGAAAATGAACCCTTCAGAAAAATATTGATAGGTTCTAATCGCTGGCAGTCAACTGATACATTTGATGATTTAAAGTTACCAGAAAATGATCCCAATATTATTGTAAGTTTTCACTTTTATACCCCTATGGCACTTACCCATTATAAAGCATCTTGGGTGGCCAATGGTGTTTATGAAGGACCTGTACAATACCCTGGGGAGATTATCGATAAAGAAAATTTTGAAGGCTTAGATGCAGCATTAGCAAAAGTACTTAAAGATGCGGCAGGAAATTACAACAGAGATAGCCTAGAGAAATTAATTATGAAACCAATCAAATTTGCTAAAGAAAGACAACTACAAGTTTATTGTGGCGAATGGGGTTGTTTAAAAACTGTACCTGAAACTGCAATGCTTAACTGGTATAGCGATGTTAGATCAATTTTGGAAAACAATAACGTAGCTTGGACAATTTGGGACTATAAAGGAAATTTTGGGATTAAAACTGGTAAAAATATGTTACCCGATAAACCACTTATCGAAGTACTTACTGGAACTGCTTTGTAGAATTTAAACTAGTGTGTATTGAAAATCCTATTCATAGTCAACCCAATAGCAGGTGGAGAAGACAAAACAGATTTTCTAACAAAATTACAAAGTATTGTCCAACATAAACAACTGAACTTTAAACTGTACAGTACTACAGGTAATGATGATGAAAATCAGATTCAAAGCCTTATTAAAGAATTACAGCCTGAGATAGCAGTAGCCATTGGTGGAGATGGCACTTTACTAATGGTAGCTCGGTGTATCCTTAAAACAAGTATTAAGCTAGGCATTATACCTTATGGCTCTGCCAATGGAATGGCAACAGAATTAAACATCCCTTCTGATAAGGAAGAAGCCCTTAACATTATTTTAGAAGGAAAAGACATTTTAATTGATACCTTGCTAATAGATGAAAAACATCCTTGCCTACACATTGGAGATATGGGATTCAACGCTAAGATTGTTAAACGCTTTGAAGAAGAGAAAAAGCGCGGTCTTATAAGTTATGCCAAACACTTTTTGAAAGAATGGCGATTTTCTCAAAGAATTAAATGTACCCTTACCACAGAAAAAAATAGTAGGAAACTTAAATGCCATATGATTGCCTTTGCCAATGCCAGAAAATATGGTACTGGAGCTTTACTTAACCCGGTAGGGAAACTTAATGATGGTTACTTTGAATTATGCATTGTAAAAATCATTTCGTTTAAGGTGATGCTTTTAATGCTACTTACGTTTTTTTCAGGAGCATTGTATAAAACTCGCTTTGCAAAAATTATCCAATGCCGAAAAGCAAGAATTAAGTTAAAAAAACATCGTAAAATGCTGGTACAGGTAGATGGTGAAATTATTGGTGAACAAAACACAGTTTTCATAGAGATTATCCCTAAAAGCTTGAGAGTTATAGTACCAGCTATCGTAAATCCCTCTTTCTTAGATTACTTGGTGGCCAATGTGGCTTTCGAAAAACATTAAAATGAAATTTTAATGTCTTCAATTACCTTCTAACAGTATTTTGTTTAAAACTACTTCACATCTATCAGTTACAAATTCCTACACGGCTTTCTTAAACCACTATTTATTTATAATGAAGTTGCATTCAACTGCATTTTATGGGTTATTGAAACTAGTTTTAATTGCTATAAAAGGAATGTAATTACACAAAACTTTCATTTAAACCACATCTTATGCAACACTAATCATAGCATTATACGTATAATGGAGATATTGTGATTGTTGTAGTTTTAATAATTGATGAAAAACCCGGGTGATACATCCGGGCTTTTTTTTAGCCTGAAATATTATTGTGTAAGAGTTATCAACTGAGAAAAGAGTGTTATATAGTTAGCCTATAAGTTTTTACGTTAGGAATTATATTCAAGCAATTTCTCTTAAACCATCCTCCAATATTTCTTCTTAGAAAAGTAAAATCAATCTAACTGTACATTTTGTTATAAGAAATGAATCTTTTTAAGCTATTATGCTGTTAAAGATTTATTCATGATTATTTTCTAATTACATGATTCTCGCATATGATGTAATTTTTTACTTCAAATCCCGGTGCCAATGGTTCCGGGGTTTTTTATCAATCTCTCCTTAAATAGCACTATAAATCTCACTAATCAAGCTTAGAGTTTAAAGCATTTACATCTGAAAAAAGACTTTCAAACTGTTTCAAGCATATTATCATAAAAATTTAGGTCTGATTTAAAACATACTCTTCCTGTTCTGCCTTTCCCTTAATTAGCGTTTATTATTATAAGTAAATAAAGCAATTCATAATCGGTAAAATGAGACTAAAAATAAAAAAGCTTACTTTTGAAAGTAAGCTTTTTATCTTTTGCAATTATGTTTATTTCTTAATCTCAAGCACTTCTTTACGAACTTCTTGAGCGATGTTTTTAAGCTCAAGCATCGCTTTTCTTAGCCTAGTGCCTGCAGCTTTGTTATTTTGGTTATAGAATTTTTCTGCATCAGTATCAGCTGCTGCTAAAATGTCTTTAATTTGCTTGTACTTCTCCATGCTAATTTATTTTTAAAAATTTAACTCGGGCGCAATTGTAATAAATTATTCTTTGATTTAGATTCTTTTAAGCAAGTTTTTTGTTTTCCCAGCATGTTTTTGATTAAAAAAGTCCTATAACACATCGCACAACAAGCTTTCAGGCATAAAGCATCTAAAAATTATGCAGTTTTATCATAGAAATTTAACCTTGAAAACATTTGAATAACAGCTATAATACGCATTTTT
>JBCDJE010000211.1:0-6992 GCA_038748185.1 Bacteroidota bacterium | reverse complement strand
CTTTGTAGATACGCTCCTAGCAAGTGAATTACAGCTTTCTATCCAAGACCAATTTAATTTAACATATCTTACTAACGATAATTGGGAGTGGACAGCCAACCATCAAAATGATAGTAAAAAACCGATATTTAAGAAGTTTTTTAAAAAGAAAAGTGACTTATACCATGTACAAGAAAAAGATTTCGACCTGCATGTGAATCCTGTATTAGTTTTTGGAGGAGGAGTGGATAATGAACTCGATAACACATTATTTACTAACACAAGAGGCTTGGCAATAAGAGGCATGATTGCTAATAAAGTAAGCTTCTATACTTTTTTGACAGAGAACCAGATACGCTTTCCTTTTTATGTGCAAAATGAAACTAGCAAGCTTGGTGCATTACCAGGCGAGGGGTTTTGGAAATCATTTAGTGGCGATGCAACCGATTTTTTTACGGCACGTGGATATATTCACGTGCCATTAGTTAAAAAATACATTTCAGCACAATTTGGGCATGATAGAAACTTTATTGGCAACGGCTACCGTTCACTTATTCTTTCAGATCATGCTAATAACTACCTCTTTTTAAAGTTGCAAACAAAAATTTGGCGATTCCAATACACTAACCTTTTTGCAAAAATGTCTGCCAGTAATAGGGCTGGAGGTCAAGGAAATCCTATCCCTAATAAATACCTGGCTTTCCACCACCTTAGCTTAAATATTACCGATAATTTTAATATTGGTTTATTTGAGTCCATCACATATGGTCGGCCTGATAGCCTTGGCAACGGCATCGATCTTAATTATCTCAACCCTATTATTTTTTATAGATCTATCGAACATGAAACTGGAGACTACGGGAATGCAATATTGGGCTTAGATTTTAAATGGAATGCCTTGAAAGGCGTACAATTTTATGGTCAAGCGGTGATAGATGAAATGATTGTTGGAGAATTTATTTCTGGTGATGGTTGGTGGGGAAATAAACAAGCAGCACAATTGGGTATGAAATATATTGATCTCATGGGAATTTCTAACTTCGATTTACAATTGGAATGGAATTTAGTGAGACCTTACACATATACACACTACAATGAACAAGCTTTTTCAAATTACCAACATTACGGTCAGGCATTGGCGCACCCCTCAGGTGCAAATTTTAGAGAAATTCTTGGCGTTCTCAGGTATCAACCCATTCCTAAACTACAACTTATCGCGAAAGGGATTTTTACCAAAACCGGTTATGATGGAATAGGAGAAAACTGGGGGAGCAACATTTTTTTAGACTATAGAACGGCAGAAATGGAATTTGGCAATGAGACCGGGCAGGGCATTCCTACTACAATTACTTTTTTCGATTTTACAGCCAGTTACCAACTAAAGCATAATATGTTTTTTGATTTTAAGCAAATTATTAGGAACGCATCGAGTGAAAGTGAAGATTTTGATATGAATAATAGGACTACTATGCTTACTTTTAGGTGGAATATGCCTCAAAGGGCGATGGCATTTTGAATTAAATAATCATTATTTTCTATCAATTTCCCACATAATGCAACCCTCTTCGCTTATGTAAGTCTTTATATTGAAATTTATTAGCTACGAACAGGAAAGGAAAAAGAAATGCGCTTACTGCTTGAAAAATGTATACAAGGGGATAGGCAGGCACAATTTGAAATATATCAGCGGTATTCAAAAGCGATGTTCAACATCTGTTTCAGAATTGTGAACAACTTTGAGGAAGCCGAAGATATTTTGCAGGAAGCATTTGTGAGTGCTTTTCGAAATCTGGCTGCTTTTAAAGGCGAAGCTACCTTTGGTGCTTGGCTCAAGCGTATAGTAGTTAATCATGCAATTAATTCCTTAAGAAAGAAAAAGCAAATGCTACTTTCGTTAGACGAAAATCCAATTGAGTTACCTGAAGATGCTGAAAATTTAGAAGACAAAGAGCTTAAATTAAGTGTAGATAAAATTAGAATGGCGATGGGATTACTGCCTGAAGGTTATAGAATAGTTTTTTCACTTTACTTACTAGAAGGATATGACCATAGTGAGATTGGAGAAATTTTAGGAATATCTGAATCGACTTCTAAATCGCAATTGAATAGGGCTAAAAAGAAATTAAAATCAATTATGCTTGAAGCTAACTAAGTAGTGATTAATGTAAATGAGTAATAAAAAATTGATGGATGGATCAGTTGGAAAAATATATTAAAGAGAATAGAGAAGTTTTAGATGCACTTGCTCCTTCAGAAAAAATATGGCAAGAAGTCAGTAAAAAACTGGAGCAGGATGCACTCGCTATCTATATTGAAAATAACAAAGAACAATTTAACCATCTTGAAGTAAGGGAAAAGCTATGGTTAAACATTAATGACGAACTCGAAAATAAGAATAAAGTCACAGCACTTTACACAGAAAAGCCAAATTTTAAAGATAAAAAAGATCCAAAATTAATACCCATTACTTACTTATGGCGGTTAGCAGCTGCGTTTATTGTTTTTTTAATAGCTGTAGTATGGATACAATTTAAACTGCTATATCAAAATAATGAAAGCCAAAATACTGGTTTAGCAAATGTAGAAGATAGAAATGCTACTCTTCAAGATATTAATCCGGAGTTATCAGATGCAGAAAGTTATTACGAAGCTATTATAGCAATTAAGCAAGATGAAATTATGCAGTATAACTTAGTTGAATTAGGTTTGAATGAAGAATTTAAATACGATTTAGAACATCTCGATTCAGCCTATATTGAGATTAAAGCAGAACTTTTAAATGGTGTTGAAAACGATTACATAGTAAAAGCATTAATAGATAACTTGCAGTTGAGAATGGAAATTTTGAATAGGCAGTTAGAGATATTAAATAATATTAAAAAGATGAATCGAGAAAATGAAAGTGTTATCCAATTATAGTAAATTTTGCTGCATAGCGCTTTCTCTTTTTATGTTGCTCTTGGCAAATGGTATTCAAGCACAAAAAAGAGGATATGAACTTAGTAAAAAGCAAAATGAACATTACAACATAAGTAGTAGTGATAAGCTGATAATTAATAATCGTTTTGGGCAAGTTAAAGTAAATACTTGGGCAAAGAATGAATTAACAGTAGATATTATTATTACTGCTTGGGGGAGAAATGAAGAGCTAGCACAAACATTACTCAATAAGATAAGTATAGATCATAAAAGAAGGGAGGGTGAGATTAGTTTCAAAACCAATATCTCAAAAAATTCTAATAATAATCGCGCAGGGTTTGAGATAAATTATGAAGTCAATATGCCTGAAAACTGTCCTCTTGACCTTGATAACCGTTTTGGGGCAATTTATTTGGCTAACCATTCTGGTCAATTAGACTTGGTAAGTGCTTATGGGAGTCTTACTGCCAAAAGATTAATGGGCGATGATGTAGCAATTAAGGTTAGTTATGGGAAAGCTTCTATTGAGGAAATTAATTCAGGAAGTATAAAATCGAGTTATTGCAGTTTTGTAGAATTAGGTAAGGCAGGAAAACTGATCATAGATGATCGAAATGGAAAACTAGAGATTGATGAAGCTGAAGAATTAGACGTAGAAAGTGCATATTCACATTTTAAATTAGGGAAGCTCACAAAAATGCTTGAACTAGAATCTAAATTTGGAGGGGTTGAAATTGGAAATGTTGCTAATAGTTTCAACAAGATTGACATAGAGGTATCTTATGGGTCTTTATCTGTGGAACTTGATGATGCCCTTGATTTTACTTTTGATGTAGAAGTTTCGTTTGGTAGTTTTCATGCTGATATGCCAAATATAGAAGTTCGTAAGCAAGCAGAAGGATATACTTCAGCGCAATATGAAGGATATAGGGGGAAAGGTGGACGTTCTTCGGTCACTATAGAGTCTTCATACGGTAGTGTGAGGTTTAACTAATATTTAATTATTCCAATCTTCTGTTGCTTCATTAAAGTGAATACCGTATGGCTTTAAAGCTTGTAAAATAGGCTCATAAATAGAAGGTTTTGTAGGAATTTGCACACCACTGGTTTTAATTTTACCTTGTAAAATGAGTTGGGTTGCAATACCAACAGGAAGCCCTACTGTTTTAGCCATAGCAGTATTTATCGTGTCTTCACCAGTAACTACCATAGAAGAAGTTTTCCGTTCCGTTTTTCCATTGAGCTTATAAATGAACTGATGCCACATAACAATCATATCTTTATCTTCTGGAGAAAGCTGCCATTTATCTTCTAAAATATGTTGTAAAATTTGAGCGGGAGTAGCGTTTGTTAAGCCAATCTTTTTATCTTCAAAGATACCAAGCCACTTTAGTTTTTCCATTATTTCTGAATCTTGATCTAGGTGTAAATAATGCATCAGTTTTAATTCTACAGAATCAGTAGGGTTGAAAGTCAAAAAAGAGTTAATAAACTGACGGTAGGTCATATTCTCAGAGTCTTCAATGGTATAAGAATCGTCAGTAGCTCCTAGTTGTACAAATATGTTCCAAGCTCTGCAAAACCCCGGTCTTCGTAAAGTCCCTCTGTAAATAGTAGGAATCTCTCTAAGGTTATACGCATCAAGGTATTTTAAAGAATCTCTATTTGCATAGCCCTCAAACCTACCATAACCTTCAATTTCAATAATTTCTGTCCTTCTAAAAAGTCTGTGATAAGGGATGTATTTGTATCTTCCTTCTTGTATAAACTTAACAGTACCTTGTCCTGCCAATACTACATTCCTAGGATTCCAGGTGAATTTATATTTCCATGGATTTTCTTTCTCACTTTCTGGTGCCAACAACCCCCCCGCAAAAGATTCAAAATTTAGCATTTCAGCACCACTTGCTCTTAAATTATCAATAATTTTCATAGCTGATAAATGGTCAAGACCAGGATCAAGACCAATTTCGTTTAGTAAGACGATATTTTTTTCTTGGGCATCTCTATTGAGTTGTTGCATTTCAGCCGAAACATAGGAAGCGGTAACCATATTTTTACTGTATTTTACACAGTTTTTAGCTACATGCATGTGTAGGTGTGCTGGCACCATAGAAATGACTATGTCGGCTTTTTTTACTAATTGTGCACATGCATCTTCATCATTAACATTAAGTATTTGGAATTTTACTTCATTGGTTGGAAGTGTACCTTTAATCATTTCAATGTTGGCATCGGCAATAGTAATTTCCCAATTTTCCTTTTTTCTATTATCAATTAAAAATCTAATTAAAACATTAGAAGATCTTCCTGCACCTATTAATAATATGTTTTTAGTTGACATTGGTTTAGGTTTTATATATAGTACTTGTATTGGTTACAAATACATGAAAAATCGTATTTATTGTTTTTGCGAATTTATGCAAATATGTATGCTTCTCTTGAATAAAATACATGCAAAAAATTAGGGCTCAAATAAATAATTAGGTAAAAAATATTATAACCTATAATTCATTTTAAAAAAGATATAGATCAATCAAGCTTGCTAAACGAAACTTAATAGTGTGTTATATTACTTAACTTGGTGAAGTTGTTAAGAAAGGGTAAAATGTATTAGTTATTGGCCTGCATAGACCCAACATCAATCAGCTCTTTTACTTTAGATTCATATCTTTAATGATCGCCTCTATTTTTTTGTCGAGTTGTTCAGAAATTTCATCATAAGATGCTATCTTCTCTAAAGATGTATTTACACTAAAATAAAACTTGATTTTAGGTTCGGTACCAGAAGGTCTCGCAGAAATTTTACTTCCATCCTCAGTAATAAACTGTAAAACATTAGATTTAGGAAAATCTAATGAAGTTTCCTTCCCTTCAGGATAAGACTTACTCGTAAGAGATTGATAATCTTTAAGAAGTGTTAATTTAGAACCATTTATTTCTTTTGGAGGATTACTCCTCAACGATTTCATCATCTCAGCGATTTCTTCTGCTCCTTGCTTCCCCTTTTTGGTAATAGAAATTAAACTTTCCTTATAGAAGCCATATTCGTTATAAATCTCTGCTAATCTTTCAAACAATGACTTACCTTTATATTTTGCATATGCTACAAGTTCGCAAATTAGTGCAACAGATCCTATGGCATCTTTGTCTCTAACAGCATCTCCTATAAGGTAACCATAGCTTTCTTCTGCACCAGCTACAAAGTTTAATCGGTCTTCATTCGCTTTTATAACTTCTGCGATGTATTTAAAACCAGTTAATGTATTGAAACACTTCATCCCATTTTTTTCAGCGATAGCATCAATTAAATCAGTAGTAACAATTGTTTTTGCTATATAATCATTTGACTTGCTAAAGCCTTTCTCTCTTCTAATATTTATAAGATAGTCGAATAAAAGCGTCCCAGTTTGGTTACCATTAAGCAACTGAAATTCTCCATGATGATTTTTTACAGCAATACCTACTCTGTCAGAATCAGGATCAGTACCTAGTAAAATATCTGCGTCGATTTCTTTTGCTTTTTTTAAGGCTATGCTTAAAGCTTCAGCTTCTTCTGGATTTGGGTAAACCACAGTGGGAAAATTACCATCTGGTTCTGCTTGTTCTTCTACAATATGCACATTGTTAAACCCAAATTTCTTTAATACTGTAGGAACAAGCGTTATACCAGTACCATGTATTGATGTAAAAACAATTTTAAGTTTTTCTTGATCTTTAATTGCTTCTGGTGATAATGAGAGGCTATGTAATGTTTCAAGATATGCTTTGTCAACTTCTGTAGCTACCAATTCAATTAACTCCTCTCCACCTTTAAATTTTATATCATCTACAGATTGGATTGCATTAACTTCTTTAATAATGTTTTTATCGTGTGGTGGTACCACTTGCCCTCCATCATTCCAATAGGCCTTATAACCATTATACTCTTTGGGGTTATGAGAAGCAGTAATTACAATACCACTTTGGCAATTTAGATGCCGTATAGCAAATGAAAGTTCAGGAGTAGGTCTAAGTTCATTAAATAAAAAAACTTTTATCCCATTAGCAGCAAATACTTCCGAAACGATTTTAGCGAAAAAAGGACTGTTATT
>JBCDJE010000210.1:0-7001 GCA_038748185.1 Bacteroidota bacterium | reverse complement strand
TTTACCAACTCTTTCTAAAGAAAAAGCCTCCGTTAATTCATCTAAAGAGAAAATTTCTTGGGTAGTACCAGGGTTCCATCCTAGCATAGCTAACATATTTACAAACGCATCCTTAAAGTATCCATTTTCTCTATATCCACTAAATACCTCATCACTATTTGGAACTTTCCAGTTGGTTGGGAATACCGGGAAACCTAATCTATCACCATCTCTCTTGCTTAAACCTAGTGGAAAAGGAAAGTTAAGTAAAAGAGATGGTGATAAACTAGGATTTTCAGTTTTTCCACTGCAATGGACTGATCCTAATAATAAAGAAGTTTCTTCGGGTTTTAGAGAAGATGGTTTTTTACCAGATGCATTCACTAATTTTTTAGCAATGTTAGGTTGGAGCCCAGGAACTGACCAAGAACTTTTTAATATGGATGAATTAATTAAGGCTTTTTCAATTGAAAAAGTGAGTAAGTCTGGCGCTAAATTCGATTTTGAGAAAGCCAAATGGTTCAACCAGCAATACATAAAAAATTATTCTATAGAAAAACTCACAGAAATTTATCTAGAAGTGCTAAATAAGGAAGGAATTACTTGTAGTTTCGAAAAGGCTCAAAAAATAACTTCACTCATGCAAGAAAGAGTGTTTTTTCCTTCAGAGATTTATACCAATGCAAAGTATTTTTTTAAAGCACCGGAAGCATACGATCAAAAAGTTGCTAAAAAGAAATGGAATACAGAAATGGTTGAAGTATTAAAAGTTTACGCTGAAGCAATACAAAAACTACATAGTTTTGATGAAAGTATTGCTAAGGAAAAGTTATTAGAAATATTAGAAAAACAGGAAATGGGTTTAGGAAAAGTAATGCCCCCTTTGCGCTTAGCTGTAACAGGTGTTGGAGGAGGACCAGATCTTATGCCTTTATTAGTTGTGCTAGGTAAAGATGAAGTAGCTGATAGACTTATTAAAGCTATTGAGGATTTAGCAGAATATTTACGATAGCCGATAAAAAAGTTTATCGTATTTTTTCCAATTAAATATTATAGACTATTATGAAATCTAATTAGTCAGATTATGCTAAATATTAAAAATCAATTTTGGAAAAGCTAATAATTATTTAATGAATCTATTCTCGGTTGTATGGTTCAAATTTTTTATTTTAACCAAAAAAAACCTCTTTTTATAAAAATCTTACTCAATATTTGAAAGTAAACGGACTTAAATTTTTTTTTCTAAACATACTTTTTTTAAGTTGTCAAGTTGTTCCCAACACGAAAGTGGAGATACTGAATGGTTTGTGGGCAATTAATGGCGAGCTTACTAATCTTGGATCATCAGCTGAAGGTTTGCTACTTAATGTGAGAATGGTGAACGTTACCTTCGAAGATTTACTTGTTACCGATTTCGATCCAGAAGTTAATACTGAATCTTTTTTAGCAAAAATAGCAGACTATAAAAAGCTAGGTATTAATGCTTTTACACTCAACTTACAGGGAGGATCACCGGGCTATGAAGGAGCCATTAACTCTGCTTACAGTCCCGATGGTAAATTAAAAACCAAATATTTGCATCGAGTTGCTGATGTAATAAGGATTTGTGATGTACAGGGGATTGTTATAATACTGGGTTGTTTATACCAAAGACAAGATCAAGTACTAAGAGATAATACTGCCGTATTCCAGGCTATAAAAAACACGGCTAGTTGGATAAAAAAACAACAATTTGGAAATGTAATACTCGAAATTGCCAATGAATTTCCACACCAGGGTTTTGACCACGAAGTGATTAGAAATGAAGATACCTTAGTGGAGCTTATTCAATTAGCGAAAAGTACGCACCCAGATTTATTAGTTTCTGTAAGTGGTTTAGGTAACGGGTCTCTTTCTCCCAAAATAATTGAAGCTTCCGATTTTATTCTTATTCATTTTAATAATATTTCGGTACAGAAATATGAAGACAGGATAAACCAGTTAATGTATTTTCACAAGCCAATTGTTTGTAATGAAGATGATAAAATAGGAGAAGAGGGGGTAAAGGCATTGACTGTGGCAGTAAAGAATAAGTGTTCTTGGGGGTATATGAATAAAGAAGTTAATCAATATATTCCATTGGAATTTAAGGGCATAGCTGATGATTCACTGGTTTATTCAAAAATATTAGAACTAGTACAGCCACAGTAAAGTTAGCATTACATATATTGTCTTTTTTAATCAAAAAAATTTTTTAAACGTCAACCTTTTTTAAGCTAATTATGAAGCAGGAAAAGTATCATTTCGGAATGGTCGGTCTTGGAGTAATGGGAAGAAACTTTATTTTAAACGTAGCAGACAACGGTTTTTCAGCGGCTGGGCATGACCTCGATAGTGAAAAGGTGGCTGCCTTAAATAGTGAAGGCGCAGGAAAGAAAGTAAAAGGTACAACCGAAAAAACAGCTTTCATTAATATGCTGGAAGTACCCAGAAAAATTATGTTACTTGTACCTGCTGGTAAAGTAGTTGACATAGTAATTAATGACCTATTACCACATTTAGAAGAAGGAGATTTAATAATTGATGGAGGAAATTCATTTTATGAAGATACAAATAGGAGAGAAAAGTTGTTAACCGAAAAAGGATTTCATTTCATGGGAATTGGAGTTTCTGGAGGTGCAAAAGGCGCAAGGCTTGGGCCAAGCATTATGCCTGGAGGCGATA
Organism: Bacteroidota bacterium; assembly: GCA_038748185.1. Lineage (GTDB taxonomy): Bacteria > Bacteroidota > Bacteroidia > Cytophagales > Flammeovirgaceae > Chondrinema. Next base: position 4,319 of record JBCDJE010000210.1, on the reverse strand, counting down.
AAGCAGCTTATGAACTTATAAAACCTGTATTAGAAGCCGTATCGGCTAAAGTTAACAACGAACCTTGTGTTGCCTATTTAGGAACAAGCTCAGCAGGTAATTATGTAAAAATGATTCATAATGGAATTGAGTATGGTTTAATGCAGTTGATTGCCGAGGCTTATGACTTATTGAAACAAATTGGAGGGTTAAGTAATGAAGAGCTTCATCAAACTTTCACAAAATGGAATGAAGGAAAGTTAAAATCTTTTTTAATAGAAATAACCGCTGCTATTTTTTCGAAAGAAGATAATGAAACAGGTAGGCATTTAGTGGATGCCATACTAGACAAAGCGAAGCAAAAAGGAACAGGCAAATGGACTTCTCAAAATGCAATGGACTTGGGTATGCCAGTACCTACTATAGATGCAGCGGTTACTATGCGCGAAATTTCTGCCTTAAAATCAGATAGAATAACATTAGATAGCATATATGATGGTGTAGGTATGTTTCCTGAGGTTGATAAAGCGGAATTTATTCAAAAAGTTGAACACGCTTTATATTTTGCTTTTATTATAACTTATGCGCAAGGTATGGCAGTATTAAAAACTGCTTCAGAAGAATATAGCTATGGGTTAAATCTAGAAATAATTGCTAAAATATGGAGAGGAGGTTGTATTATTCGGGCAGGTCTGCTCGAAAATATTAGGCAGGCTTATGATAAAAATACCGATTTGATAAACCTAATTTCAGATTCATTTATTGTAGCAGAAATAAAAGCAGTACAACAAGATACCCGTGAGGTAATTGGTTTAGGCATTCAAGCCGGTATTCCCACAGCTACATTATCTGCTGCCTTAACTTACTTTGACGCATTAAGAGCTGGAAGGCTACCATTAAACTTGGTGCAAGCTCAGCGTGATTTTTTTGGCTCACATACTTACGAAAGAACTGATATGGAAGGTATATTCCATACTGAATGGGAGTAGAACAAAACTTATTTTAAATAAAAAAAGCATTAAATTTTTCAATTATGATTGAGGCAGTAAAAAAACAGGACGCCACTATTTTAGTAATTTTTGGGGCAGTTGGGGATTTGGGTAAAAGAAAGCTAGGACCTGCCGTTTACAATCTTTTTTTAGATAATTGGCTGCCTGATAATTTTATTTTACTTGGAGTGAGCCATCATGAACACGATGATCATTCTTTTAAAAATTTAATGCGCGAAAGTATAGATACTTTTTCAAGAAGTGGGAAAGCAGATGAGGAAAAATGGGAAAAATTTTCTTCTTGTATAAAATACTTCAGAGCTGATTTTACCAAAGATGGATCGTTTCAAGATCTAAACGAAGAACTTGTTGCTATTGAAAAAAACTGGAATAAGTCAGCCAACAGAATTTTTTATTTATCTGTATCTCCAAGATTTATTGATCCAATTTCTGTAAATCTTAGTGCCTCAGGTTTAGCAAGTAATAAGAAAAAAGCGAGAATAGTAGTTGAAAAGCCCTTTGGTAAAGATTTAGAATCAGCACAAAAACTCAACAAAAGTTTAATGAAATGTTTTGAAGAGAGTCAGATTTATCGTATCGATCATTATTTAGGAAAGGAAACAGTGCAAAATATTTTAGCTTTTCGATTTGCCAATGCGATTTTTGAACCTTTATGGAATCGTAATTATATTGAAAGTATACAAATTACTGTTGCTGAAAATGTAGGTGTTGAGCATAGGGGAAATTACTACGATACCTCCGGTGCATTGAGAGATATGATTCAGAACCATTTACTGCAATTACTTTGCATGGTTGCCATGGAGCCGCCTATTACTTATATAGCAGATGATATACGAAATAGGAAAGTAGATGTATTAAATGCGATTAGGAAATATACTGCTGATGAGGTAGATGATTATGCGGTTAGAGGTCAGTATAGTGAAGGGAATATTAAAGGTAAAGAAGTTTTAGGGTATAGAGAATCTCCTAGGGTAGATCCTGAATCAAATACTGAAACTTTTGTGGCACTTAAGTTATTGATTAATAACTGGCGATGGAAAGGAGTGCCTTTCTATTTGAGAACAGGAAAAAGTATGAAGCATAAAACTTCCTCAATAGCTATAGAGTTTAAACCGGTTTCTCATCAACTATTCCCTTGCAATATTTCTCATAATTCTACTACAAATCTGCTTATTATAAATATACAGCCTGAAATGGGGATAAAGATTTTTTTTCAGGCAAAAGAACCCGGGCTTGAAATGTTGGTAAAACCTGTTGAAATGTCATTTGACTACTCCAACTCCTATGAGAATGATCCGCCTGAAGCATATGAAACTTTACTGTTAGATGTAATGGAAGGTGATGCCACTTTATTTATGCGTGCCGATGAGGTAGAAGCAGCTTGGTCATTAATTATGCCTATTTTGAGAAAATGGGAAAGTGACAAAGCGAAAAGCTTTCCCAATTACGCAGCTGGTGGTTGGGGACCTCAAGAATCAATTGATTTATTAAAAGCTAATAAACATAAATGGTTAATAGATAAATTATTGGAATGAGAAATCCATAAAAAGCTAGTTCCACTTTTTAAAAAAGTGGAACTTATACTATTCTGGAACAGGTAGGCTGAAATACTTACTCTATGGCTGCCAGCCAACCTTCTACTTCTTCTTTGCTAGGGTTTTTCACTTCTTTTAATTTCATCTTTTTTCGCATACCACAAACATCGTTAAATAGTTTATTAACATTAGCATCTTTTAAGCTCGCAATGGTAAGAAAACCAAGTTTTTGTACAATGGGAATAAGTTCTTCACGAATGCCTAGGGCTACATAATCTTTTACAAGTGCATATTGAGGTTTTTTCTCAGGCTTCATTTGCGGAAAAAACAGCACTTCTTGGATTGATGGTGAGTTGGTCATAATCATCGATAGTCGATCAATGCCAATACCTAAACCTGCAGTAGGTGGCATACCATATTCTAAAGCCCTTAAAAAATCTTCATCAAGTACCATCGCCTCATCGTCTCCCCTTTTGCCTAACTCTAATTGTTCTTCAAAACGTTGGCGCTGATCTACCGGATCGTTCAATTCAGAAAAAGCATTGCAAATTTCTTTACCGTTGCAAATGGCTTCAAAACGCTCCACTAATCCTTCTTTTTCACTATGCTTCTTTGCCAAAGGCGACATCTCTATAGGATAGTCAGTAATAAAAGTTGGTTGAATGAGATGAGGCTCACATTTCTCACCAAATATTTCATCTATAATCTTTCCTTTTCCCATAGTTTCATCAATAGGAACATTGAGTTTCTGGGCAGTAGCTTTTAAAGCTGCCTCATCCATTTCAGAAATATCAATTTTGGTAAAATGTTCTATTGCCTCATACATAGTAAACCTTTTCCAAGGGCGTTGAAAGTTTATAGTATGTTCTCCCACTTGCACTTCAGTACTATTATGTAACTCAAGTGCAATTTTTTCAATGAGTTCTTCCACAAGACACATCATCCATTCGTAATCTTTGTAGGCTACATATAATTCTATTTGTGTAAATTCCGGATTGTGAAATCGGCTCATACCTTCATTTCTAAAGTCCTTAGAAAATTCATATACCCCATCAAAGCCTCCTACAATCAATCTTTTCAAGTATAACTCATTGGCAATACGCAAATAGAGCGTCATGTCTAATGAATTATGATGCGTTTTAAAAGGTCTTGCAGCTGCACCTCCATAAATGGGTTGCAAAATAGGTGTTTCTACTTCTAAGTAACCGTTATTGTTAAGGTAGTTACGCATTACATTCATTAACTGGGTTCTTTTGCGAAATACCTCTTTTACATGTGGGTTTACTACAAGATCGGCGTAACGCTGTCTGTAACGCATTTCAGGGTCGGTAAATGCATCGTGTACTTTGCCTTCTTTATCGGTTTTTGGTAGCGGTAAAGGTTTCAAAGATTTAGTAAGTAGTGTAAGAGACTTTACATGAATAGTCGTTTCACCCATTTGTGTTGTAAATACATAACCTTTTATGCCAATAATATCTCCAATATCAATAAGTTTCTTAAAAACTGTATTGTATAAAGTTTTGTCCTCATCGGGGCAAATTTCGTCGCGATTTACATAAATCTGTATTCTTCCGGTATCATCTTGTATTTCTGCAAAGGAGGCCTTTCCCATTTCCCGTTTAATCATAATTCTTCCGGCAATAGAAACATCTTTATAGTCGATTTTTCTACGCTCATAATTTTCAAGAATATCTTTCGCATGGGCATTTATCTGAAAAGAAGCTGAAGGATAAGGCTCGATGCCTATTTCCATTAATTTTTGTCTTTTCTCTCTCCTTTGTATTTCTTGTTCACT
>JBCDJE010000209.1:0-7004 GCA_038748185.1 Bacteroidota bacterium | reverse complement strand
GATGTATCAATCAACCTACTGAAAGCTAATGATTTCGTAGCAGAAGTGGTGAAGAAAGAAATGAAAAGGAGAAATATCTTTTTGGTAAATATGACTTCTTCAGCTGGAAGTGGAAAAACTACCTTACTTGAACATACAGTAGAAAAATTGAAAGATAAAATTAATATTGCTGTATTAGTTGGAGACTTAGAAACAGAGAGGGATGCAGATAGAATTAGAAAGCATGGTGTAGAAGCATTGCAAATAGTTACAGGTGGTATTTGTCATCTGGAAGCCCAAATGATATACCAAAGCCTCGATTCCCTTCACTTAGATGATATCGATATGCTTATTATTGAAAATGTAGGAAACTTGGTATGCCCTTCCTCATTCGATTTAGGCGAAGATATCCGTGTAACCCTCATGGCTACAACTGAAGGTGATGATAAACCACGTAAATATCCTAAAATGTTTCTAACCAGCGATTTAATGTTGGTTTCTAAATGTGACCTATTGCCTTACTTGCCTTTTTCAGTAGAAGCAGTAGTGAAGGATGCCAGAGAAGTGAATAACCAAATCGATGTAATAGAGATTTCGAGTATAACAGGGCAAGGCATGGATGAATGGTGCGATTACTTGCTGAAAAAACTTAAGCTTAAGCAGGAAAATATCTTAGCAGAAAAGGTAATTAGCTAATCGAGTAAAAAACTATAATTTAAAGTGAGGTTTTTGAATATTCAGGTAATATTATCCCTAAATATAACGTCTTTGTGAACTTAAGTATGGTATGTGTGCTGGTGTGAAACAAACTGTTGGCTATTAGCTTACAGATTCTTTTCAAGTGACTTTTCAAGTGACTTTCACTTTGTTCAGAATGACGAATAAATAATTGATGATTAATGTTTTATATAGAAGTCTCTTATTAATTCACTTGTTGTTTTTCATTATAGAAAACATATAATTTGCTTACCTACCACATCCATATTGCAGGACAAGTACAAGGTGTTGGCTTTAGACCTTTTGTATATCAATTGGCGAGGCAACTTGGTTTGTATGGGTGGGTAAATAATACCCTTGATGGTGTACATATTCAATTCAATGCTTCTAAAGAGTCGCTAGCAAATTTTATTGATCATATTAAACAAAAGTGCCCTTCACGTGCTGTTATCACTAAGATTGAATGTCTAGAAGTAAAAAATGAAATATATAGTGATTTTCAAATTATCAAGAGTGATTGTAAAGTAAAAGGTAAATTATTACTGACACCCGACTTTGCACTTTGCGAAAATTGTAGAGGAGAGTTGAAAGAATACAATGATCGCCGATATAATTATCCTTTTATTACCTGTATAAACTGTGGACCTCGTTTTTCCATTGTACAAAAATTACCCTATGATAGAGAATTGACCACTATGGTTAATTTCGAAATGTGCCATGTTTGTGAAAAAGAATATGATGACATAAATGATAGAAGGTATTATTCGCAAACGAATTCCTGTCCTACATGTGGTATTTCTTTGAGTTTATACCAATCTGAGACCCAAATTACAACATCAGGGGAGGCAAACACCCTTATCAATAAGGCTGTTCATCAACTTAAACAAGGAAAGATTGTAGCGGTAAAAGGTATTGGTGGTTACCTACTTTTATGTGCTGCAAATGATAAAGATGCAATACTATGCTTAAGAAAAAGGAAGCAAAGATCGCACAAGCCCTTTGCTTTAATGTATCCATCAATTGAAGCGATTGAAGAGGACTTATTTTTAAGCAAGCAAGCAAGTATTTTGCTCGCTTCTGAAAAAGCGCCTATCGTTTTATTGCGGAATAAGCCTTCATTAGAAGATAAAATTGCAATTGATTACATTGCGCCTAATTTAAGCGAAACGGGGGTGATGCTTCCTTACAGCCCATTGTTTGAGCTAATACTACAGCAATTCGGACAGCCTTTAATTGCTACAAGTGCCAATATTAGTGGTTCACCGGTTATTTATAAAGATGATGATGCAAAGGCCACTTTGAGTGCTATTGCTGATTATTTATTGCTTAATAACCGTGAGATAGTTGTACCTCAAGATGATTCTGTAGTGCGCTTCACTAAAAACAATCAGCAGATAATTATCAGAAGGTCTCGGGGAATAGCGCCTGCCTTTTTTCAGCAAAGTACATATCTTGCTAAAGAGAAATTACTGGCAATGGGTGCTTTAATGAAAAGTACGTTTAGTTTGTACCAGCAAGAACAAACTTATATTAGTCAGTATTTGGGAAGTCTTGAAAGCTACGATGCACAGTTGGCATATCAACATACTTTACAGCACTTCTTGCAGCTTTTCTCCTTAGAAAAAGCTGACATCGTGATTGGAGATTTACATGAGGCTTATTTTTCTACAAGTTTTGGCAAGCAAATAGCTGAAAATTGGGAAGTGCCTTTTTATCAAGTGCAACATCACCAAGCACATTTTGCTGCAATTTTAGCAGAAAATGATTTGATACATTCGGCGCAGAAAGTACTGGGAGTAATCTGGGATGGTACAGGTTTAGGTATGGATGGAAATGTTTGGGGTGGTGAATTTTTTTCTTACCAAAATTATCAATTTGAAAGAGTGGCACATCTCGAATATTATCCAAGTATTTTAGGTGATAAAATGGCTTCAGAACCACGCATTGCTGCACTGGCAATTTGCAAAGGAGAAGATGAAACATTAAGACAATATTTTTCTGAACAAGAATGGAAGTTTTATAAAAAATTATTGAATAGCGATCAAAGACTGCAATCTTCTAGTATGGGAAGGCTTTTTGATGGTATAGCCTCATTGTTAGGGTTAATTCAGCAAAATACTTTTGAAGGTGAAGCAGCCATGTTGCTAGAAGCTGCGGCTGTTAAATACTTAGCAAGTAACGACCAACAGCCTTTACAAAACTATTTGAACCCTCTGGAAGTAACAGACTGTCAATACTTATTTTCACAAATTTCTAAAGCGCAAAGTAAAGGAAAGCCTACAGGTTATTTAGCTGCCTCCTTTCACTATAGCTTGGTGAAGATGGTAAAAGAAATAGCTGAAAGTTTAGGTTATCAGAAAATAGCTCTTAGTGGCGGAGTTTTTCAAAATACCTTGCTAATTGAGATGCTACAAAAGTATCTGCCCCATAATACTTCGCTATTTTTTCATCAGCAACTTTCACCTAACGACGAAAATATTTCTTACGGTCAATTGATGTGTTACATCATAGAAGAAAAATTGAGAAAAGCATTTTTAATAAATCAAAAACTGAAACAATCATGTGTTTAGCGATACCTGGAAAAATCAAATCCATTGAACTCCGCTTCAACAATACTGTAAAAATTGCTAAAGTATCTTTTGGTGGAATTGTAAAAGAAGCAAGTCTCGAAATGCTACCACAAGCAGAAGAAGGAGATTATGTATTGGTACATGTTGGTGTAGCTATTAGCAAAGTTGATGAAGCAGAAGCACAAAAAGTCTTTGAGTATCTTAGAGAAGCAGGAGAGCTTGATGAGCTTACACCGGAAGTTTAGTTTACTTTTATATATGTAGTAAAGGCTAATAAAATACTTGAATATTTAACTAACAAAAATCTGAAAATGAAACGAGCATGAATCTTCGTCATTTAAAACTCACAAGGTGAAATGATTGAAATTTATGTGAGTTCCTGAATGGATTCAAATTTTTTGAACATTCAGAAACTAAAAAATTTAAGCAAATGAAATACTTATCTGAATTCCGCGATCCTAAAGCTGTAGAAAAATATCTTAATGAAATACATAAAACCGTCACAAAGAACTGGGCGATTATGGAAGTATGTGGTGGACAGACACATAGTTTAGTGAAAAATGGAATTCTCAGTTTACTACCCGAAAAAGTTCGTATGGTACATGGTCCCGGCTGTCCGGTTTGTGTAACACCATTAAACCTGATTGATAAAGCAGTTTACTTAGCTGAAGAGAAAGATGTAATCGTGTGTACCTTTGGTGATATGATCCGTGTGCCAGGTTCTAAAAAAAGTTTATTGCAAGCAAAAGCTGCTGGAGCTGATATTAGAATCCTATACTCTCCACTAGAAGCCGTAAAGCTGGCAAAAGAGAATCCAGATAGGCAAGTGGTATTTTTTGCAGTAGGTTTCGAAACAACTGCTCCTGCCAATGCGCTTTCTGTGGTTCATGCCTTTCGAGAAAAACTTGATAATTATGCTATTTTGGCATCACATGTTTTAGTGCCCCCTGCTATGGAAGCAGTAATTAACGATGAAGAAAATATCATTCAAGGGTTTCTAGCTGCAGGGCATGTTTGTACTATCATGGGGTTAGATGAATATTATCCTTTAGTAGATAAATATAAAATCCCTATGGTGGTTACTGGTTTCGAGCCTGTGGATTTACTACAAGGTATTCTCATGACAGTGAAACAATTGGAAACTGGAGAAGCCAAATTAGAAAACCAATATGCAAGGGTTGTTCAACCAAAAGGAAACCCTGCTGCACAAAATGTGATACATCAAGTATTTGAAGTGGCTGATAGGGAATGGCGAGGTATCGGTAATATTTCTTTGAGTGGATATAAAGTAAAAACTGCATTTGCTGAATACGATGCTACGCACAAGTTTTCAGTAAACATTAAAAAAGCCAATGAATGTGCAGATTGTATTGCAGGACAGGTTTTAAAAGGCTTGAAAAAACCTTTTGAGTGTTCGCAGTTTGGTAAAGCCTGTACACCTCAAAATCCTTTAGGAGCGCCTATGGTTTCTTCTGAAGGTGCTTGTGCTGCTTATTATAACTACGCAGGAGTGGCTGATGCTACGCAATAGTTGCTACCTAGTAGATGTTACCAAGTGAATTTAAGCAATTTCGGTAGTAACTCATTCCACAATTAATACTGTAAATCAGTAATTTAGTTTGTATTTATCAAACTTTTAGAAATCTGCTTTTAAGAAGAATTTCGCAGCAAAATAAAGATTTAAAACCAAGACAATATGTCAACTGACTTGCAAAAGAACAAGATACAAATTATGAAAGCGAGCTGCCCTATGCCACAGCTCGATTTTGATATAATTACCCTCGGGCATGGTAGTGGGGGAATACTTACCAGTAAGCTCCTCGAATCGGGTGTATTTAATTTATTAGAAAATGAATTACTAAATGAAAAACATGATGGGGCTGTATTTGATATGCAGGGCAAAACTGCCTTCACCACCGATAGTTTTGTAATTGCTCCAGTGTTTTTTCCAGGTGGAAATATTGGTGAATTAGCGGTAAATGGTACAGTAAACGATTTAGCCATGTGTGGTGCAATACCGAAATATATTTCTTTGGGACTCATCATTGAAGAAGGGCTAAAAATGGAAGAGCTATGGGATATTTTACTTTCTGTACGATTTGCCTGTGAGCGAGCAGGAGTAAAGGTAATTACGGGAGATACTAAGGTAGTGGAGAAAGGTAAAGGGGATAAAATATTTATTAATACAACCGGCATTGGGCAGGTACATCATAAAGCCAATATTCATGTTGATGCGATTAAACCCGGTGATAAAATTATTGTAAGTGGCAATATTGCCACACATGGAATAGCGATTATGTCAGTAAGAGAAGGGCTTGAGTTTGAAACAGATATTGAAAGTGATACGGCTTGTTTAAACCATGTGATAATTAACCTAATTGAAGAATTTGGTGAGCAGGTACATTTGCTACGCGATCCTACAAGAGGAGGCTTAGGCACAGTACTCACCGAAATAGCAAAACAAGCAAAAGTTGGGATGGATATTTTTCAAGCTAATATTCCTGTAGAAGAACAAGTTTCAGGTGCATGTGAAATGCTAGGTCTCGATCCTATGTATGTGGCTAATGAAGGTGTTTTTCTGGCAATTGTTGCTAAAGAAATTCACGAAGCTTTTTTAGAAAATTTGCAAAAAGATGAGCTGGGATTACAAGCAGCCTGCATAGGCGAAGTTACTGAAAGCCATAAAGGGCAAGTTATTATGCAAAGTGCTATTGGTGGCAAACGTGTAATTCATATGTTACCTGGCGAACAATTACCACGGATATGCTAAGGTGTTAAGAACGTATCACTAAATATTTTTACTGAGAACTTATTTTTTATTTCAACCTTAAAAACTGTTGATTACTGAAACGATATTAAACCCACAAGTGAAACTTTTTTACGGAAGCAATAACAATCCTTTTTTAGCCCCAAGAGGGGTTTATTTTACAGGAAAATACCTTATCGTTTCTGACACAGGGCAAAATCGCTTGTTTATTTGGAATGGTACTCCTGCTGAAACACAACAGTCTCCTCATATAGTACTTGGGCATGTTGATGAAAACGCTACAAATAGAAATGATGGAAAAGAAGCTGGTGCTGCTACCATGCAATATCCATCAGGTGTATGGTCTAACGATAAATGCTTAGTTGTAGCAGATGCTTGGAATCACCGCGTGTTAATTTGGAATACTTTTCCTACTGAAAGTGGGCAACCTGCCGATGTAGTACTTGGTCAGCTTGATTTTTCAAAAAACCAACCTAATGTAAAAGGTGTAGGTACATCTCCTAATGAAAAAACACTTTATTGGCCCTATGGAGTATTTTCAGATGGTCAATCTTTATGGGTTGCTGATACTGGGAATCGGAGAGTACTGTATTTTGAAAATATACCGCAAAAAAGCTTTACGCCTGCCGATTCTGTTATAGGACAAACAGATTTTCAATCACGCGATTACAATGCTGAAAATGCAATTTGGCCCTATTCTGTAAAAGTAAATGCAGAGGGCAAGCTGGCAATTACTGATACTTCTTATTACAGAGTATTACTCTGGAATAATTTTAAAGAAGCATTCCATAATAAAGCGGCAGTAATTATTGGTCAAAAAAATTTTGAAGGGAATGGTCAAAATCAACATAGCTTTTTTCCAAAATCAAATACACTTAATTGGTGTTACGATGCCGTATTTCATAAAAGAGGTATTCTAGTAGCTGATACAGGGAATAGTAGGATTTTAGGATGGGAGCAAGTACCCAAAG
>JBCDJE010000208.1:0-7054 GCA_038748185.1 Bacteroidota bacterium | reverse complement strand
TTCCTAAGTTTATTTACACATAAATACTATTGATTGTAGTAATTAGCAAACCTCAATATATCGAGTTTCACAGGTATTTCTATTTAGTATAATTTAATACTGATGCAAAACTAAACTACTAATTACCGCTTAAATACAGTATTAACCGAAAGGCGATATTCTATTGGGTTTGTGTCTATTAAAATTGATAAATTGTACAAATTACTTATAAATTGTTGCATCAAAATTTGGTAAAATTATGAAGAAAGTGAAACTTTTATTTACGATTACCACGCTTCTATTCAGTTTAGCCCTAGCTTACGGACAAGGTGTCACACTCCCTCCTAGTGGGAATAATCAAAAATCGAGTGTTAGCCAATGGATGGGGCTTGTTAAAGTTGATATTACCTATAATAGTCCTGATGTTACTGGACCTAATGGTGAAAGCAGAGAAGGTAAAATTTGGGGTCAGCTTGTTCCTTACGGATTAAATAACTTGGGCTTTGGCACTTCAACTGCTGCACCTTGGCGAGCAGGAGCAAATGAAAATACAGTTTTTGAAGTATCTCATGATGTAGAAGTAGAAGGACAGACTTTAAATGCTGGAGAATATGGTTTACATATGATTGTTGAAGAAGGAAATGAATGGACGATTATTTTCTCAAATAAAACTGGTGCTTGGGGCAGCTATTTTTACGACGAAAAAGACGATGTTTTAAGGGTAAAAGCAAAAGTTGAAGATGCTCCTTTTACTGAATACCTCACTTATGGTTTTGATAACAGGAAACAAGAAAGTTGTACTGCATTTATGCAATGGGAAAATAAGAAAGTCTCATTTAATATTTCTACACCAAACGTGAATGAGCTTTATTTGAGTGCTATTAGAGAAGAATTGACAAATTCTAATGGGTTTAATTATATGAGTTGGGTGTCTGCTGTAAATTTTTGTGTACAAAATGAAGTGAATTTAGAAGAAGCTTTAACTTGGGCTGACTATGCTATTTCAGCTCCCTTTATAGGTCAGCAGAACTTCAACACTTTACAAGCTAAAGCTGGTGTATTATATAAATTAGGAAAGGTTGATGAAGCTGAAAAAATTATGTTAACAGCAGTTGATCTTCCCGGAACTACTGTTCAACAAATTCATAACTATGGAAGGTCACTCATAGCTGTTGAAAAACCTGCTAAAGCATTAGAAGTCTTTATGATAAATAGGAAAAAACATCCTAAAGATAATTTTACTACCAATGTAGGCTTGGCTAGGGGTTATGAGGCAGTAGGGGACACTAAAAAAGCGATAAAACACTGGGAGGTGGCTATTGAAAATATCCCTGAGTCGCAAAAAGTAAATATGGCTGCTTATGAAAATGAGCTTAAAAAGCTAAAAAATAAACCAAACAATTCAGGAAAATAAAGTTCTTTAAAAGAACAAGAGCCTCTCTAATTATCTCATTAGGAGGCTCTTTTTTAGTGGAGAATATCGGAGTCGAACCGATGACCTCTTGCATGCCATGCAAGCGCTCTAGCCAGCTGAGCTAATCCCCCATATAATTGTCTGCAAATATATATATAATCAGTAAATCGACAATCTTATCTATAACTTTGATTTTAAACAAAACTAAGGTTTGTAAATTATATCTTTAGATTTATATCACTTTTATAAGAAGTTTTATCACTTAATGAATAACAATGAAGATAAATTTACTTTTAGGAATAATTTCAATTTTTAACATTCAGCTTATCCAAGCCCAAAAAATTATTATCCAAGACCCAGTAATTACCGAAATGGTAAAAGAAATTTCAGTGGAAAATATCAAAACGAATGTATTGAAATTGGCATCATTTGGTACAAGGCATACTTTGAGTGATACTGTTAATAAAGATAGGGGTATTGGTGCTGCAAGAAGATGGGTGAAAAGTCAGTTTGACGAATATGCGAAAGTTTCTGAAGGAAGATTTAGTGCAAAAATGGATAACTATACCATTGTAGCTGATGGTAGAAGAATTCCGGAAGACGTAGCTTCTGCTAATGTACTTGGTATTTTAAAAGGAACAGATGCTACTGACAACAGAGTCTTTCTAATTACAGGACATCTTGACTCAAGAGCAACAGATGTTATGAATAATACTATAGATGCGCCAGGGGCCAACGATGATGCTTCGGGTGTAGCGGTAGTAATGGAATTAGCTAGAATAATGGCTAACAGAGAATTTTCTGCTACTATTATTTTCATGGCTGTTACAGGAGAAGAACAAGGCCTTTATGGTGCTACTTATATGGCAGAAAGTATGCTACAAGATAGTGTAAACCTAACAGCTGTAATCAACAATGATATGATTGGTAATAGCACTTCCAGCGGAACCAATTTATCAGATAATATGCAGGTAAGGGTTTTTAGTGAAGGTGTTCCAGCTTATGAAACTGAGGAAATGGCGCGTATGCGGCGCTATACCAGTGCGGAAAATGATAGTAAGTCAAGACAATTAGCTCGATATATTAAAGAGATAGGTGAGCGGTATGTAGATCAAATTGAAGTAAAACTGGTTTTTAGAAATGATCGCTTTCTAAGGGGAGGAGATCATACACCTTTTGCCAGAAAGGGATTTACTGCAGTAAGAATGTGTGAAATGAATGAGAACTATTACCGCCAACATCAAACAGTAAGAGTAGAAGATGGCATTCAGTACGGCGATTTACCCGAATTCATAGACTTTGAATATGCAAGAAAAAATGCTGGGCTTAATCTTGCTACGTTAGCAAACCTTGCTTTAGCACCTGCTGCTCCTGTAAGCGTTAAGGTAGATGTTTCGAATCTTAGTAATGATACTAGGTTGGTATGGGATAACCCAATAGTAGGCAAGCAACCAAAAGGTTTTTTTGTATTAATGCGAGAAACTTTTGAACCTCTTTGGATGAAAAAAATTTATGTTGAAGGAAATGAGGTGGTCTTACCTTATTCTAAAGATAATTATTTCTTCGCAGTTCAATCTGTAGATGCTAATGGGCATGAAAGTTTGCCTGTTTTTCCGGTGCCTCAAAGATGAGAATTTGTTTAAACTGTAAAAATTATAAGTAATATTTTGGTATAAGTTTTTAAAACCAATAAATATGATTGGAAAAACATTTTTCTCAATTATGCTTCTCCTTTCAAGTTGTGGCGTATCTAAATCAGATTTTGATATTCTAAAAAAAGAAAATGGGTTTTTAAAACAAGAACTAGCTGATCTACAAGCTAAAAACGAAGCACTAGCATATCTTACTAATCATTCAAAAGTTGTTATTTCAAATTCTGATGTAAAAGAAATTCTATCGAAATACACAGGACAGAAATATAAAATCAAAGTAAAGTTTCCTAGAGATTATGCGCAAACTGATAGTAAATATCCTGTTTTATACATATTAGATGCTGAAACCAATTTTGGTGGAGTTTCCTATATCGTTCAGAGATTAATAAAAGACAAACTCATTCCTCCAATCTTGTTAGTCGGCGTTGCTTATGGGACAGATTACCGATCTTTTTATAAACTGAGAAGCCGTGATTTAACGCCAACAGAAGACACAAAATTAAGAATGGGTGGTGCAAAACCTGATCCTACCGGTGGAGCTGAGCATTTTATATCTTTCATGAACGATGAGCTTTTTCCATTCATTGAAGATAATTATCGAATAAAAAAGGGTGAAAGAGCTATTTATGGACATTCTTATGGTGGTTTATTTGGTAGTTATGTTTTTCTGAAGCAACCTCATCTATTTAACAAATACCTACTTTTAAGTCCATCTTTGTGGTACGATAAAAATTTACTTTTAGATGAAGTTAAAACTTTTGATAATCAATTAGTACCTACTAATCTTTATATGGCTTCTGGAGAACTTGAAGGGAGAATAGATGACTTGCAAATCAAATTTATGAACTCTTTAAAAGAAAGAAACTCGAAAAACCTGAACCTCAAATCTGAAGTTATGGAAGATGAAACCCATAGAACAATATTTGGTGCAGGTTTCACCAACGGATTGAGGTTTCTTTATGCAAAATAGCTTTTCAAATTGAAATATTACAATAAGATACATTCAGTGTGTTGTAATTAGATTTATTCTGTAAAAAATGTGAAAGCGATTAGTTTTGTAAAGTAACAATCATATAAATTACACATCAGTTGACGGATTATTATAAAGTACTTTTAGTGTCTCATGATGCAGGCTTAGAAGATATTAAGGCTAATTTTAAAAAACTGGCTTTGCAGTATCATCCTGATAGAAATCCTGGTAATAAGATAGCGGAAGAAAAGTTTAAGGAGATCAACGAAGCTTATCAAGTACTTTCAGATTCAACTAAAAAATCAAGTTACGATTACTTGCTAAAATATGGATTTTCATCGCAAGAAATATTCAATAAAGCGCAAGAAACAACTCAAAAGCCTTTTTATCGACCTACTCCTGTAAGGCCAGAGCCAAGAAAAGTTGATTTTTTGTATGTGTACATCATTGTCGGCTTTATGCTTTTTATCGCTTTTGGTTTCTTTTTTTTCTACTTTATGGAAAAGAAAGCAGCAAAAAAATTATTAAAAGACTCTAAACAGTTTTATTATCAAAAAAATGACCCTCGACAAGCTTTAATGGTTCTTGAAGAAGTTTTAGAAAAGGATGAGGCTTTAGCAGAAGCTTATTTTTTATCAGGGAAAATTCTTCATGAAATCGTAGGTGATTATTCAGCAAGTTTATTTTATTTTAATCAAGCTATCTATGAAGGGAATGAGGTAGATGACAGCCTAGGAGTTTACCATTTCTGGAGAGGAAAAACCCATCAACAATTACAAAATATTGATGAAATGAAAGCAGATTTTGAAACTGCCTTCGCTTTCTTACCAAATGATAAAGGTTTAATTTTAAACTTAGCAGATCTTTACCTTTATAAAATGAGAGATTTCGATCAAGCTATTCGTTATTTCGATATGGTTTTACATGTAGCCCCCAGTGATTACCAGGCCTTGTTAGGTAAAGGCATAAGTTTACAAAAAAAACTCCAATACGAAAGCTCGATTACTTATTTAGAAAGTGCTGCCAATAATAAAAATAACACAGGCGAAGTATACTATTACTTGGGATTTCATTATCTGAACTTTAAGAATGATACTTCTTTGGCTTGTGGTTTTTGGCAAGAAGCTTTACAATTTGGTGTGAGAGAGGCCGAAAGTTTACAAAGAACTTATTGCTCATCAAGCTTTTAAGGCTTTTCTATTTTTACGTCTTTTAAAATATCCTCTTATAACAAATGAAGATATAATGCCAATGATTATAAAAGGCCACAAATAGCTCAAAGAGACTATAAAATCTAAAAATATGTCCCATCCATTTCTAAAACCTTTTCCAATTCGAGTAAGGAATCCAGGTTTAATAGGAGAAGCTTCCTGTTCAAGTGTTTGGTAGAAACTCAAATTAATAGTACTCATTGCTACTTGATTATTCAAGTAGCGCAACCTTCCTTCTGTAGCTTCAACCTCTTCCCTAATCTCACCTAATTTTTTCTCTACTTCAAGAATATCTTCAATATTCTTAGCTTGCTCCAGAATTTCTAAATATCTCGCTTCTATTTGTTTTTTTGTGGCTAATCTTGCTGTAATATCTACAAACTCTTCAGTGATGTCTTGTGAATTAATAGCCTTATTATTTAGGTAACCGGCTTGAGAAACTAAAGAATTAATTAACCCTTCAAACTTATGATTTTCTACTCTTATTGTTAAATTATAGGTTATTTGATAAGTATAATTTTCTTGGTTATTAGAAATAATAATAGCTCCACTATCTGCTACTATACGCTCTATTTCTTTACTCGTATTTGCGATATCAAGTACCTGAAATCTTAAATTCGCAGTTTTAATTATTTTTTTTTCCTGCTTTAAATTATCTTTTTTTACTTCAGATGTAGGTGCTTGCACAGCACTATTTAAGGCACCTTCATTTTGATTAGCTTCAGTATAGAAAAATCCTTCATCGGCGGATACATTCGAAATATTCTGTCTGCCTTTTTCTGATTCGCAAGCGAAAAAAAATATAAAGAATAGTATATATGGTAGTGATATTTTACTCATCCCATAAAAGTAAACACATTTTTCAAAAACCTTATAAGTAACTGCTGATATAGATATTGCCTGATTATTTTCTGCCAATCAAGAACTTTAAATCCTTCTGTTTGTGAATATTATTGTATTTGTACCAATTAATGCTAAAAGCATCTTACTATTTATGGAGTGCTAGGGTTATGCAGGATATAAAGATTAAAAAATTCCCCACTTTATCTCTTCTAATGCTTGAATCGCTTTTTCTCTATAAGAATCATCCACATTCTCTTTCATATCTTTAAAAATAAGCTGCGCATTATCCAAATCACTGTTTTTTAAGTAAGAGAGGCCTAGATACCATTTCGTTCTAGACAGAAAAGAATGTTCATATTCAGCTATTTCTTTAAAAGTTTGAATAGCTTCTTTTGCATTCCCATTTGCTAAATAAGCATTTCCTAAATAAAAAATCAGTTTTTCATCTTTCTCATTTTCCATACGTTTTACTTCTACAAAAAGCTTTATTGCATTGCTGTAATTTCTTTCTTGATATTCAAGATAAGCCTCTTGCACTTTGTCAGCGGCCATTTGTGGTAGGGGGGTTCTTCTTAATTCAATATCGTCATCATCGTTTCTTAAATAGGGGTAAGATCCTTGACCTATCTCATTATATGCTAATTGGTAAGCGGTTTCAGGATTTGTTTTTTGTAAAAAAAGAAAGGTAAATGCGATAATTAAAGCGATGCTTGCAGCAATACCATATCTGGCATATTTTGTTATCGAGGTTTTTGGTTGCTCTATTACTTGTTTGCTACTTACATATAAACTTTCTTGTTTAACTGATATGCCAAAGTCTTTTTCTAAGTCAAATTCTGATGGTATTATATTACCATCTGAAAACTTAGGTAACGTTTTAGCATGAGATATAAGCTCCTGTTTAAGTTGCTTTCTCGAAGCATACTTTATACCTGGTATTATCCATTTCAAATCTTCGTATAGCGCAGCAAATTCAGGTTCTAAT
>JBCDJE010000207.1:0-7078 GCA_038748185.1 Bacteroidota bacterium | reverse complement strand
TATTAAGCGTGTTTTACAGCAGGTAGTAACTGTTAAAAGCAATGGTTTATATCAATTAGATTTTGAGAAAGGGAGTTTTTCTTTTTTTACCAAAGAAGTAAGCATCAATAACCTTTCTTTCAAACTCAATAAAAATAAACTCGAAGAACTCAGACTGAAAGGGAAAGAGTATCAACTCCTATATGAGTTTCATATTCCGGAAGTTTCTATGGATGCCAGTGCTGGTTCTTTGAAAGATGCTTGGCTGGAAAAGACGCTGATGATTGACGACTTCCACATCGTCAATCCAACATTGAAGCTCACAGCTGACAAACAAGTAGCCCGAAAAAATAAAAAACCTCGAAGCTTTAATGACCTGTTCTTTCTTATTTCGGGTTACCTAAACCTTTTTAGAGTAGAGCATTTTAGCTTGGAAAATGCCAGTATTAATTTTACAGATACGGCAAGTTATCAGTATTCATTGCAAGAGTTTAACGTTGAAATCAATGGTTTTCAAGTTGACTCAACTTCTCAAATGGTTGATGGTAAGCCTTTTTACGTAGAAGATATCCGCTGCAATATTGGTAAAAATGAGTTGCAGTTACCCCAACAAGGCTATCGCGTTAGTTTCGATAAACTACAAACTTCTATTTCTAAAGAAAGCTTTTACCTTGCAGCACTCAGAGTTGTACCTATCAATAAAAATAGTATTGAAAAAGAAGGGCTGAATGCTTCCATTCCCGAATTACGCATAGAGGGGTTAAACTACAGCAAAGCTTATTTCGATTCTGTTTTTATCGCTAAAGATATCTCTTTACATCGCCCTTTTATAGATGCGCGATTTTTAGCTAAACAAAATGTGGAAGACAAAACAGATGCTACACTTTCTTATGAAAAGGTGAGTAAGTTCATCAATTCCTTAGCAGTAGGAAAGGTGTTGTTAGATAGTGCTTCTTTATATTTCAATGTACCTGAGATGGATATTGAAATTGATGACTTTTCACTTACACTAGATAATGTGTGGTTCGATGAAGCTGCATGGGAAGCGCGGAAACAACGTTTCTTCGCAGATGATTTTGATTTTAAATTAAGAAACTACATTGCCGATTTACCCGATCAGGTGCATCGTTTACAAGCACTTGAACTTGGTGTATCAAGTAATCGAAATTATGCTTATTGTAATAATGTTTTTATTTCTCCTAGAGATAAAAATATAAATATCAGAGCGCTTAACAGACTAGGGCAAGATAAGGTAATGAACTTTTATCTTTCAAGAATTGAGTTGACAGGTATGGATATTTGGCAAGCATATCTGGATAATAGACTGACTGCTGGTACATTCAGAATAAATAGGCCTCGGTTAGAAGTGAATCATTTTTTAAGCCTTGCCGAAAGAATTGCTGAAATGGATAGGATTGATTCTTTAATGAAACTTCGTTTAGAGACTTTTCCAGATACTTTAGCAATGTCTGAATCTGATTCACTTTTTATAAACGATGATTATCCGGAGTTAACAGATAGCATAGTAGTAGTTTCTGATAGTCTAGTTTTAGAAGATGTTCAAGAAATCCAAGATCGATTTTTTAGTGAGGAGAATGATTTACCAGTTATATTGCCTGATACCACATTAAAAAATATTTCACTTACAACATTTCTATTGAACTATTACGATTCGCTTGACGCAGCTAGAGCAGATTCTGTAAAGTACTTAGCTATTACAGATTCTTTAGAAAGTATCGATAGAGATTCGCTGATATTGGCAGATATATATGCATCTGTAAAAAATACTTTTACTAGGGTTGATATTCGGAAAGTAGATATTAACGAAGCCCAATTTAATTATAATGAGTGTGTGACGGACACTGTAAAGCGCATACAAGTAGAAGAAGTATTTGTTGATTTAGAAAAGTTTAGCTTGTATCCAAATGCACACCTAGATACCAATACACTGTTTTTTTCTGAGAAAATTGAAATAAGTTCTCAAAAACTAGCCTACTATCTTCCCGATAGTATTCATTTTGTCGATATAAATAACTTAACTTTCTCTACTTCAGATTCGACTATAAAGGCTGGAGAAACCTGGTATACGCCAACTAATAGGAATCGTAATTTTATTACAGAGAATATTGGTAAAGTGGATGCTATTTTTGATTTAAAATTGCAAAGCTTCTTAGTAACAGGGGTAAACTTCAAAGAAGTGCTAAGCGAGCAAAAATATATTTTTGAAAGCCTAAATATAGAAAAGCCTAATATTTTTCAATTTATTCCTGCAAATGCCCTGCAAGATAGTGTAACTCAAGAAATAGTACCGATTGTATCAGCAGAGAATTTGAGTACATCAGAAATTTATACATGGCAGCCACAACTTTCTGACTATATTCAAGAATTTAAGATTAACGCCATTGACATATCAGAAGGATTTTATTCTTTGGCAAAAGTAGCTAAGCGCACCAGAGAGGTAATAAGTGCCAGAAAACTTCAGTTATGTGCCAAAGAATTTTTGTTGGATAGCATCTCTCTTACAAAAAATACTATTTTGCCCTTTGCAACAGATTTTGAAATACTCGCCGAAAACTATTTCCTTAACCTGCCAGATAGCATCCATATTTTTGAAGCCAAAAATATAGGCATTTCTTATTCCTCTAAAGCTTTGTATTTGTACAACATTACCATACAGCCCTCAGCAGTAGGTAAGAGAAATAAAAAGGTAAATAAATATGCTTTGAATGTGCCGGAGTTTCGACTTGACGGCATTGACTGGGAGCGCCTTTATTTTGAAAATGAATTATACGTAGAAGAGCTTTTAATTGATAGACCTTTAGCTGCGCTCAAAACTTTATCTGAACAGCCGGAAGGAGAGAAGTTACTAGTGGCCAACCAATCGCAACAAGAAGATTTTGACCCAGAAATATTTTATCGCGACGCATTATCTGTATTTGAATCGATAGAAATTGATAGGATGATCTTAAGTAGAGGTGAAGTGAATTGGGATCAGATCGCAGAAAATAACATCCTCCAAAACGTAAAAACAGACCGACTTGATATAAGTGTAAATACATTTAAAATAAATGATTCGGAAGGGTATAATCCTGGAAAGTTTTTCTTTTCAGAAGATGTGAATGTGAATGTAAAAAACTATATCCATAGCCTTCCTGATAATTGGCATACCATTAGAGCCAGTGAATTGAGGTACTCTTCTGCTACTTCAGCTTTTTTCGCAACATTTGTTCATTATGCGCCTAAAAATTGGGCAGATATGGATTTTTTGGAGGAAAATGCCACGCGAAAAAATTCCATTGATATATATACACCTGAGCTATCTTTTAATGGTTTTGACTTAGGAAAACTCCTCTTCGAAAATGATTTATACATAAATAATTTTCAGCTTGAAAAGCCTAAATTTAGAGCAGCGCTTCATACTGGAGGGCAAATAACATCTAGCGTAGCTTCTAGTAGAAATTTTAATACCGCCGATCTTGATACCATTTTTAAAAGCATGTTTAATCATGTTGAGATTGCTAATTTCCAATTCGATGAGGCTGAATTAGTATTGGGTGTACATCCGCAAGGTGACCAAAGTATGTAC
Organism: Bacteroidota bacterium; assembly: GCA_038748185.1. GTDB lineage: Bacteria > Bacteroidota > Bacteroidia > Cytophagales > Flammeovirgaceae > Chondrinema. The sequence continues at coordinate 3,513 of JBCDJE010000207.1, read as the reverse complement.
CTTACCCTTGATAAAATATTTGCCAAAGTAGAAAACCTCAATAACTATTTAGTAGTAGACGGTTATCCACGTTTTATGCTAGCTGATGATATACAAGTTGGTGTAAGAGATTACGGGCTTAATTTACCAGATAGTATTTATCGTTTCGAGTCTGAAGAGTTAGGCTTCAGTACCGGGAAAAAACTCGTCTATATCGACGATTTAGATATTAAACCTAGGGTATCGAAAAAAACCATTGCAGAATTATTTGGACATGAGATAGATTGGATACATTTAAATGCGGCAAAACTGGAATTAGAAAACTTCGATTTTGAGCAATTTATAGCTGATGAAGCTTTACAAGCTAACCAGTTGAACATAGATCGGTTAGATGCCTATGTTTACAGGGATAAAAGGCCTCCTTCTGCATTTGGTAGCAGACCAAGTATGCCCCAGCAGTTTTTAAGAGAAATGAAAACCTATATAAAGTTAGATACCGTAAACTTATATAATTCAAAACTAACCTATGAAGAAAGGGCATCCGATGGTACTGCTCCTGGGCAGATTTACTTCGATAACTTAAATGCTTATGCTTACAACATCACCAATGATCCTGATTTGCTTGCTGAGGGAGCTACAGCTTTGCTTTTTGCTAATGCTCTCTTAATGGGTGAAGGTAGGCTTGAAGCTGCTTTTACCTTCCCAATTAATAATGAAAATAATAGCTTTACCTACCAAGGTTCTTTAGAGCCTATGGATTTACGAGCAATTAACCCTATGTTGGAAAATGTTGCAGGGTTAAAAGTTAATTCTGGTGGGTTGCGAAAGCTCACTTTCGATGTACAAGCAGACAGAGAATATGCAGATGGTTTTATGCGGTTTTACTATAAAAACCTGAATGTAGCGCTGCTGAAAAAAGATGCAAAACCTAAGAAACAAGGGAAGATAAAAGGATTGCTTACCATGTTTGCCAATGTTTTAGTAAAATCCAAGAATCCAAGATTCCTATTCTTAAAAAGGGGGAAAATCTATGCAGAGCGCGATAAAAGTAAATCAATATTTAACTATTGGGCTAAAACAATTTTGAGTGGTTTAAAGCACAGTGTAGGTTTTAGTTATGAAAAACCACCTAAAGAAAGAAGAAAAACAGTATTTCAATTTTGGAAAAAACGCAGAAAGGATTTTAGGCAAAATAAGGAGAAAGTAAAATAGACCTATCCATCTTTGGCTTATGTTGAAAGTAGTGTATTTGTTTAGTTGTTAGTGTTTTTTGACAAGGGTCAATTATATTCCATAAGGGATTTTTTTGTAGTGAAACATTTAAGTAACTAATCATACATAACTGGCACAAATCATTTGGAGAGATTATCAATGTGGCGCTGGGTACTAAGTGCTTCTGTTTTTTATTGAGTTGTGAAGTGGTAGGGCCTAGACATATCTCAACTCAACAACTTCACCAAATACAGCTTTCCAAGTCGCTTGGAAAACGGATTCATTTTGAAAACATAAATCAATTTTTGCTCAATGAGAGGCTGCAATTATCAAAGATATTTGTACATCTACTTACCAGCTCTTGAAAGCCATATCATTTGTTTTGCTACAATTTTTTCACATCCCCGCTTTTCCCATCCATTGTAATTGTATCGCCTTCTTGCAACTCAATATTTTGTGGTAATTGTGTAATAGAAGGAATTTTTGATTCCCTTAAAATAATAGATGCATGTGATAGTACACCGCCTACGTATGAAATCACACCTTTAACACTGCCAAAATAAGGAATCCAACCTGGGTCGAGAGAATCGGCTACCAATATGATATGTTCATAATCGGGGATATTAAGAGCGGTAAAGTCTGCAAATTTTACGCGCCAAACAGTTCCCGTTACTACTCCCGGGTAAATGCCTATACCAGTTTGTGAATTAGCTTGTGTGCTTACATTAATTAATGTCTCAATAGGTAGAGATCGACCCGTAACATTATTTAAAAAAGTATCTGAAGACCAACCTGCTTGAGCTTCGTATTCTGGTTTTTCGCAATTTCCAGCTTTGCTAAAAAGCGCTTTAAGATCATTAAAATAATAAGTTTCGAATTGGATGTTTTGCTTTGGGAAAGCGCTTTTTAAAACAGTTTGTAATTCATTTCTACAAAACCAAAACTGTTGCATAGTATCGTGCCTTAAAGCTTCTCTTGTATGGATGAGTTGTATTATAGGTCGAGCAATTAATCCGAGTAAAAAATTTCCTTTTTTATGGGGGAGTGTTTTTGGCAAGGCTTTTTGAGGTTTTAAGAGTGTTTCCCACTGTTCAGAAGTATATTCGTAAAACCTAGGCTGACCAATATCAGATTCATAAAATCCTCTAAAGCCAAATTGTTCTAAAAAATCTGCTTTACTTATTTTACCAACTGCTAGTTGGTGGAAAGCCTGTAAATACTCAGTACTTTTGCTTTTAAGGTTACTTTTTTGCAAAACTCCTAGTTTATGCAAAAGACTTACCGGTCCTGACATCGCTCCTGTAAGCTGTTGCATATTGCTTACTAAGCCTACATAGAGCTTTTTTAAATCTCTATAGTAGCTTTCAAATGCCTGAATAGGTTGGATCTCCCAAAGCTCTTTTCTTTTTGCTCTTTCTGCATCCAGGTGTTCAAAAGTATTTTTTTTCCATTTTTTTACACTATTCTTCACACGTATCTGTTCTAATAAAATATTGAAAAATACCTTCAGCTTTGTCAATATAATATAGGGTCTGGGCTGTACCTGATAAAAATCTTCTGCCCCAACCGATTTGCATACCAATGATGTAGGTAAACCCCAAGCTACCATAATGTCAAGCAAGGCAGAGAGATTGATCCAAGGCATGCCTTGTGCGGTTTCTATAAAGTTGCGTTCTTCCAGTGTAGGATCTAAATTTTTGTAATATCCAAATAAATCTTTTTTAGCGTCTGCAATTAAAGAAGTCATTGAACGAGACGGCTTATTGGGTAAGATTTCTTTATGATTCGCAGAAGTTAAAACTTCCTCTTTCTCTTCTTTAGTAGTAATAGGACGTGCCTGTAGCAAGTAAAGGCTTCCATTTTCCACTGCAAATTCTATATCTATTCCTATATCATTTTTGCTATAAAACTTTAATAATCGAGCAGTGTATAATGAAAGCTCAATGAAAGGTTTTATAAGCTGCTGCATGAGATTATTATGCGGGAAAGGATTCCAAAATTTGTAGTAATCGCAAAAAAAAGTATCACTTCTTTTAAACTTTGGTAGTAACAAAACAAAAGGATTGCTTTTTCCTGAAACTATATTTTCACCTAAACCTTCGCCAAATTCTATTTTCCAAACACCTTTTCTAAAGGCAAATAAAACCCCACTATACTGAGGTTGGAGCATCTGTTGCACAATTACTTGCTGATTCTCAGGCTTAGGATAACTATTGAAAACATCCCTGATACTGTTTTCAAACTGATTGGCGCCTACGTTTAGTAAAGTACTGTAATGACCGGCAAACGATTTTACTTCTCCATCCTCTTGGCTGTAGGTAG
>JBCDJE010000206.1:0-7083 GCA_038748185.1 Bacteroidota bacterium | reverse complement strand
GGTTACAGACCAGATATAATTGTATTAGATCTTGGCTTACCTGGACAAAACGGAAAATCTTTCTTATTAGAGCTGAAAAAGCAGGAATACTTAGCCGAAATACCAATAATTGTTCTTTCGGGTGATGATAAGAGTGATACAAAGATAAACATGTTAAAAGCTGGAGCTGAAGATTTTATAGTGAAACCTTTCAATCCTGAAGAACTGGAAATTAAGTTAGAAAGATTAAGCACTGAAAAAAGAAAAAAGATTCATCCCCAATACTTAACAAACACGCAAGAAGTATTGGGGATAAAGTTAAAAGAGTAGTAGATATACTTGTTGCTGGAGCAATTTTAATGAGTTTTTTACCAGTAATGATATTTGTTGCCTTGCTTATAAAATTTAGTTCTAAAGGACCTATATTTTATGTATCCAAGAGAGTAGGTAAAGGATTTAAAATTTTTGACTTCTATAAATTCAGGTCTATGTCAGTAGATGCTGATACACATGTAGATGACCTTAAAAAGGATAACCAGTACTTAAAAGAAGATACAAGTTCTGCTGTTGAAGTCTGTGAGTTATGTTCTGGTACTAATAAGCGCCTTATGATTATGGATAACAAACCTGTTTGTGAGCACTATGTAGAGAAGATGAATGCAACAGGTAAAATTTCTTTTGTCAAATTTCAAAACGACCCACGTGTAACCAAATTAGGAGCCTTTTTAAGAAAAACCAGCCTAGATGAACTACCACAGCTATGGAATGTACTTAAAGGTGATATGTCACTTGTAGGAAACCGACCTCTGCCACTTTACGAGGCTGAAAAGCTAACACGAGATGAAGCAGTATTACGGTTTGAAGCACCCGCAGGCATTACTGGTTTATGGCAAGTCTCTAAAAGAGGAAAAGCCAATATGTCGGAAGAAGAGCGAATAGCACTCGATAACAAATACGCTAGAAAAAGAAGCCTGCTATATGATTTTAAACTGCTTTGCAAAACAATTCCTGCGGTTTTCCAACATGAAAATGTATAAGAATTCTATAGCTAACAACAATACATGTATGAAACAAATTTATATTTTACTAATATCAGGTATGTTTACCTTAACTGCCTGTGAGTTCAATGTAGAAGAACTAAACGAACCATTACCAGAAGACAATGACATTGAAGCCTTAGAAATTCCCAATGGTTTCGATTTCTCTACTTCTCAAGAAATAGACCTCGAAGTAGCAGTTGAGAATTTGGGTAGTACCATCGTTTTCGATGTTTATGATCAGGAAGATAACTTACTTTTACGAGCTAGTACCGATAAAGAAAATGGATTTACTACAACACTTAACTTACCCTCCCATCACGATTCCATCTGGGTAAAGCCTCAACAATTAGGCGTTATATCAGCAATTGGCATAGAAATTATAAATGGTAGAGCCAATTGCTTAATTGCTCCAAACGAGATAACAGTTAAGAATCAAATAATTCAAAATAATAATAGAAGAACAACATCTACTTTTTATCAAACTATAGGTAACTGGGATTCGCAAGGCAGACCAACTTACTTAGAATCTCAAAAAGATGTTATTCCTCAACAATTACTCGATGATATCAATGCCTCTTTACCTGAAACAAGACCGGTACCAATATTTAATCCCGATTATCTCATAGATCAAAATATGAATACTGAGCTTCAAGCCGAGGCAGATATTTGGATAACCTTTGTCCATGAAGGTGCAGGATGGAAAAATACACTTGGATATTATACATACGATATTAATAACCCTCCTACTTCTGTAGATGAAATAGACAATCATTATATCATCTTCCCAAATGTTTCTTATAGCGGCAGTGGTGGCAATTTATCGAGTGGTGATAAAGTATACCTTGGGAGGTTTCCTTCAAATGTCGGGATAGGTTGGTTTTTGATTCCTAATGCTTGGGATGCTGGTTCGGCATCGGTTTTAGATAGAAGTCAAGTAAAATATTCAGTGAAACAATTTAATACATTTACTGATACAGAATACGCTCAACATGTTATACTATTGAAAGATAATACAAGAGAATTATTATTACTAGGTATTGAAGATACCTCAAGACCTGCAGGAGATAACGATTTTAACGATGCTGTTTTTTACGTATCAGCCAATCCATATTCAGCTATTATTACTAGTAACTTTCAAGAAATAACCGAATCAAAAGATACGGATAATGATGGTATTCTAGATCATCTCGATGAATATCCGGAAGATACTGAAAAAGCTTTTAATTCATTTATTCCTGCGAAAAACGTAACAGGTAGCCTCGCTTTTGAAGATTTATGGCCTGCAAAAGGTGATTATGATTTCAATGATCTTGTAATGGACTACCAATACAAAAAAGTACTAAGTGCCAATATGAGAGTACAAGAAATTGAAGCTAGTTTTACTATAAAAGCTATTGGAGGGTATTACCATAATGGTTTTGGTATTGAGCTTCCGTTTGCTAACAGTATTGTTCAGAGCGTAGCTGGTAATGTGTTAAATAATAAATATGTTACAAGTAATGGAAATGGAACAGAAAGTGGTCAAGAAAAAGCTGTTATTATCGCTTTTGAAGATGCTTATGAAGTAATGCCAGTACCGCAAAACGCCCTTTTAGTAAATGCTAGAAAGCAAGACCCTTATGTAAATCCGGTTTCTCTAACTATTGCAATTGATTTAATTGATGACCAATATCTTGATGCACAATTAGGAGCTTCAACAATCAATCCCTTTCTTATAGTAAATGGAACTCGCGGACATGAAATACACCTTCCCGGTAAATCTCCAACAGATCTAATGGATTATTCGCTCTTTGGTACCGAAGCTGATAATAGCTTACCTAATAATGAAAGATTTTACATAACTGATAGAGAATTACCTTGGGCAATTAACCTAAGTCGAACTTTCGATTATCCGATAGAAAACACGTCAATTAATAAAGCGCATAGTTATTTCAATACCTGGGCAGAAAGCAGTGGATCACTCAATTCAGATTGGTATTACAACAAAGCAGGGCATAGAAATACCAGGTTTATTTATTAATAAAAATCTTGACAAGATGACCAATTCATATTATAAAACACCAATTGTTTTTCAAGCAATGCCTAAGTGGGATCACCCTTATGCTTCAACGGCTTTAAATATGGCCAAGCGGGTTTCGAAAAAAAGAAAAGTATTTTATGTGGAGCATCCTTATACTTGGAAAGATATTATTACAGGTAACAAGGCAGCTATTAATAAAAGATTAGAGCTATGGAATCCATTTAAAAAACCTTACCATATCCCATTTGCTGAATATCCTAACCTTATCTATATCGTTCCAAAGCCACACTTGCCTATAAATTTTTTACCAGAAGGAGAATTGTTTGAATACTTAAGGAATGGTATTTCAAAAGCTATCTGGAAAACAGTTGATAAAACGCTTGATAAATTTGGAATAGAAGAATTTATCTATTTTAATTCTTTTGATCCTATTTGGTCAAAAATTAGAACTCGCAAAAAAGTATTAGGCAAATTTTATCAAAGTGTAGATAACATTGAAGGAGAAAGTTATATTGCCCGACATGGAAGTAAGGCAGAAAAAACAGCAGTAATGAATGCTCAAGCAGTCATCACTACATCTGCAGAATTAAAGAAGAAATTTAAGTTCTATAATCATAATATTTACAAGGTTGAAAACGGAGTAGACTATAATCATTTCGATTCAAAAAATCAGATAGCTATTCCAGTAGATTTGGCTGCAATAAAAGGTATTAAGTTATTATACGTTGGCAATATCGGTATAAGGATAGACTACCAGCTAATTGAAAAGATAACTAGTAATTTTCCTCAATTAAACTGGGTTTTTGTTGGTCCAGAAGACAGTAGAGAATTCCGAGGTGAAAATTTAAAGAAAAAGTCTAATGTGCATTTTTTAGGTAGGAGAAGTTATGATGAAATTCCTGCTTATATAATGCATGCAGATATTTGTATGTTACCATTTAAGTGTAATGAACTAACAAAATGCATCTATCCGCTTAAAATAAATGAATATTTTGCCTGTGGAAAACCGGTTTTAGCCACACCCTTTTCAGATCTTTCCTTTTTTGACAATCAAGTTCAGTTTTTTCATGATGAGGCATCTTTTAAAAAACAAGTCGAATTTGCGTTGAAACAAACTTCTGAAGATATAAATAGGAAAAAAGAAACGGCTAAAGGTAATGATTGGAATGAACGGGTTTTACAGATCGAAAAAATTATAAAACTACACACACTGTATAAAAGTAAACAATCGATTGAGGAAACTAAATATGCAAGGGCATGAAAACTGGAAAAATAAAACATTTTCTAAATAGACAGAAGGGTTTAAAAAAACTGCTCCACTGGATACTTATTCCAAGAAATGAACATAAGCCTAGAGTTTGGGTAAAGTGGTTTATCAATCCTTTTTTTCATGATGTAAAAGGGAAAATCCGCAGTTCTGTAAGAAGAGATCTTTTCCCTTTTCAGCATTTTATATTAGGCAAAAATGCTCGTGTAGAAGATTTTTCTGTGCTTAATAATGGTGTTGGAGCTGTTAGAATTGGAGAGGGTAGTAGAATTGGAATTGGAAATGTAATTATTGGACCAGTAAACATTGGAAAGGAATGTCTTTTAGCACAAAATATTGTGATTTCAGGACTTAACCACAATTACAAAGACATTAACCAACCTATTTTACAGCAAGGCACAAATACCCAAGAAGTAATTCTTGGAGATGGCTGCTGGATTGGGGCAAATACATGTATAGTGGCAGGAGTAAAAATTGGTAAGAACGCTGTAGTAGGTGCAGGAAGTGTGGTAACTAAAGATGTTCCTGACTACACAGTAGCTGTTGGCAATCCCGCTAGAGTAATTAAAAAATTATATAATAACCAAACTGAGATGACGGAACACGCAGCCATATTCCATATTTCTGCATAAGTATTTAAATAGAAAAATCATGAATCCACTTGTAAGTATCATTACTGTCAATTATAGAAGCGTTGAAGATACTTTGGCATTTTTAGAATCAATACCTCATGCATGCTATAATAACTTAGAAGTAATACTAATTGATAATGCTGCACCTAGTAATCACAGCACTATCTATAAAGAGCAATTTTCTAAGCTTATCTATATCTATAGCAAGGAAAATCTAGGATTTGCCGGTGCTAATAACTTAGGAATAGCCAAGGCAAAAGGAAAATATCTTTACTTTTTAAATAATGATACCATCTTAAACAAAGATAGTATCTCACCACTGGTTGAACGGTTAGAGAAAAACGAAAAACTTGGTGCTGCAAGCCCAAGAATCGTATTCTACGAAAACCCAGAATTACTGCAATATGCAGGTATGACCCCTATGAACTTATTCACTGGCAGAAACAGAATGATTGGTAACAAAAAGATGGATAGTCCAGTATTTCAAAAAAATAGTATTGTAGGATATGCACATGGTGCTGCAATGATAGTTCCAACAAAAGTGGTCAAACAGATAGGCCCAATGCAAACGGATTACTTTCTATACTATGAAGAATTAGATTGGTGTGAGAAAATAAGAAAGCTTGGTAAAAAAATAGAACTAGTTGGTAAAGGAAAAGTCGTTCATAAAGCATCGGCATCAGTAAAATTAAATAGCCCATTGCAAATATTTTATATGACGAGGAATAGGTTACTTTTTATGTTCAGGTTTACAGGGAAAGTACAATTTTGGATTTTTTGGATGTTTTATAGACTATTTGTTATACCCAAAGAATGTCTTCGATTTCTTGTAAAAGGAGATAAAGATGGGCTAAGAGTTTATAAACAAGCTATTAACTCTGCAAAACAACATTTCTTTAATCAACAACTTCCTTTACAAAATTATCAACCTACCCATTAACTAAAGAAAAGCAGATACAGGTTATTCAAAAAAGAATTTTCTATAAAATAAGTACTACTCAAAATAAAAAGCACTAGTACTTAACTAAATGTATTTTACCAATAAATCTTTGCAATTATGGAAAGTGTACAGTTATGGATATTTTGGTCAGGATTGTTCCTTACTGCTTACGTTTATGTTATATATGGCATTTTGGTACAATGCATATTAGCTCTAAAAAAATCTTTTAATAAAATCCAAGAGGAAAAAGTTTCTATAACTGACGCTACCTTACCAGAAGTCACGTTTATAATTGCTGCCTACAATGAAGAAGACTGCATTAAAGAAAAATTAGAAAATACCCTTTCATTAGACTATCCTAATGACAAATTGAATGTATGGCTAGTAGCTGATGGCTCTACAGATCAAACAGTAGCTATTGCGAACTCATTCAATAGGGTTAAAATTTGGCATAAAGATCAAAGAAAAGGGAAAATTAATGCAGTAAACCGTGTCATGCCTCATGTAAATACACCAATAACCATCTTTACTGATGCCAATACTTTTTTAAACAATAAAGCAGTAAAAGCATTGGTAGTGCCCTTTCAAAATACGAAAGTGGGTGTAGTAGCAGGAGAGAAAAAAGTAATTAGTCCTGAAAGCGATTCAGCAGTGGGTGCCGGGGAAGGAATTTATTGGCGATATGAATCTTGGCTCAAAAAAGCTGACTCCGATTTAAATTCTACAATGGGTGCAGCAGGAGAACTTTTTGCCATAAAAACTTACTTGTATGAAAAAATCGCAACTAATACTTTAATAGAAGACTTTGTGCTGAGTATGCAAATAGCTGCCAAAGGGTATAAAATAGTTTACGCCCCAGATGCTGTTGCTGCTGAGCTTCCGAGTGCTAGTATAGTTGAAGAACAAAAAAGAAAAGTAAGGATTGCTGCTGGAGGTATACAATCAGTATGGATACTTCGAAATTTATTGAATCCATTTAAATATGGAATACTATCCTTTCAGTTTATTTCACATCGTGCTTTAAGATGGACATTAGCACCACTTTCACTTCCGTTTATATTTTTGAGTAACCTTTGGCTTGCAATAAATAGCCTCAATAACTTCTACTTATTTACTTTCCTTTCACAACTATTATTCTATACATGCGGTATCTTATTCAACTATTTGCAAGAGAAAGAAATTAAAGTCAAAATTTTATTTGTTCC
>JBCDJE010000205.1:0-7099 GCA_038748185.1 Bacteroidota bacterium | reverse complement strand
TTAGGGTATGGAGAAGTAGGAGTATATGGTCAAGAGAAGATACAAACTCCTAATATCGATGCACTTGCCAATAACGGGATGTTATTTACACAGCACTATTCTGGTGCTCCTGTATGTGCTCCTGCCAGGTACGTATTTTTAACAGGACAACATACAGGACATGCTTTTATTAGAGGAAATGATGAATGGAAAGAAAGAGGAGATGTATGGAATTATGAAAAAGCTTGTTTATTTCCCGAATTTGAAGGGCAACGTCCCATACCCAAAAATACTGTAACTTTAGGAAAACGATTACAAAAAGAGGGATATATCACCAGTATTCTAGGAAAATGGGGACTTGGAGCACCGGAAACCGAGGGTATTCCAAATTTACAAGGGTTTGACTATTTCTATGGATATAATTGTCAACGTCAAGCTCATAATTTATACCCTCCTCATCTATGGGAAAACATAAAGAAAGATACGCTAAATAACCAAATGGTTATTCCTCATACAAAATTAGATTCCTTGGCTGACCCTTATCAAGAAAGTAGCTACGAAAAATATAATCAAAAAGAGTATGCACCAGAAAAGATTCATCAAAAAGCATTGGCTTTTATAAAAGAAAACTCAGGTAAGCCCTTTTTTATGTATTATGCATCTCCATTACCACATTTACCTTTACAAGTACCTAAATCGTATGTAGATAAATATCGAGAAGTTTTTGGGGAGGAAGAACCCTATTTAGGAGATAAAGGCTACTTTCCTAATAGATATCCAAGAGCTACTTATGCTGCAATGATTACTTATTTAGATAATCAATTGGGCGAGCTTATAAAAACACTAAAAGAGCAAGGAGTTTATGAGAATACTATTATTATATTCTCAAGCGACAATGGCTCTACCTATACTGGCGGAGTAGATTTTAATTTTTTTGAAAGCTCAAAACCTTTCTCTAATGGATATGGTAAAACGAAAGGCTTTGTATATGAAGGAGGAATTAGGGTTCCTTTAATTGTGAGTTGGACTAATCATATAGAAGCAGGATCTGTAAGCAATCATGTTTCAGCATTTTATGATTTAATGCCTACAATATGTGATTTCGCAAATGTAGCACCTCCTAAGAACATAGATGGGATAAGTTTTAAACCTACTTTATTGGGAGAAGAACAAAAGCCTCACGAATTCTTGTATTGGGAGTTTCCGAGTTATAAAGGACAACAAGCAGTTAGAATGGATAAATGGAAAGGAATACGAAAAAATATATTTGAGGGAAACCTAACCATAGAATTGTACAATTTAGACTCAGACCCTGAAGAGCGAGTAGACGTTTCAAAACAATATTCTGAAATTGTACAGAGAATCGAAGAAATTATGATTCAAGAACATGAACCTTCTGATAACGATAGATTTAAGTTTAAGCAGTTAGGAGATCAATGATAGCGATTGTCATAAGTAAATGCTCTTAAAATAGACTCTTATGAAAGTGTCACTTTCATCTTTAAGCGCAAAAAATAATGTAATAGTTTCGGCACTGCATCTAAATACCGCTTTGGTATAGACTCAATTTGAAGTTGATTTGGTCTTAATATAATTGAGATTATTACAGCCAATCAAATTGAGGGTATACTTCATGAAGAACTGCTGGAAATTTAAAAAACAGCTTCTTGCTTTTGAAACATTGAAGGAAATGAAGCAATAAAATACCTAAGCATAACAGGTAAATCCAATCTCTTTTATTCTTTTTATATCTTCTAACAAATTATATGAAAAGAACACGAGTTAAACTTAGAAGAGTCAGAAGGAGGTATGAAAAATATGCTCCAATTATTTTTTTTATCAGTGGGTTTATTTTTGATTCATTCACGCTTGGGCGTGTCGATCGACTGTATGATCTCATTGTTTTATGCCTGCATATGACCTGTTTAACCTTTACTATTTATCTCTACAATTTAGTTGATGAAAGGAAGAGTGAAAATACAGTTTTAGGTAGATATGAAGTGTATTTTCCTTTGGCGATACAATTCTTCTTTGGCGCGCTTTCGAGCGCTTACGTGGTTTATTTCTCCAGAAGTGTTTCTCTCTCTAAAACACTATCATTTTTTATCATTCTAGTTACATTACTTTTTGCCAATGAATTTCTTAAGAAACGAATCTCCAATAAATATTTACAATTTGGACTCTATTTTTTTATAAGCTTCACTTTTTTCGCTTTTATGATACCTGTGTTCATGAAAGAAATGAGTACACAAATTTTTATTTTTTCAGGGATATTGAGTTTGATCTGCACACTGCTATTAATTACTATTATTTATATAATAAGCCCTAGCACTCGTGCAGAGATACATCTGGGTAAACTATTTGGAATTATAGTTTCAATCTATACTACGATTAATTTATTTTACTTTTTTAAGCTCATTCCGGCTGTACCGCTTGCACTGGATAGTGGCATCGTAGCACACAATATTGTATTGGAAAATAATGAATATGTTGTTTCTTATGAAACAGATGAGTGGTATGTGTTTTGGAGAGAGCACAGGCTAGAATTCATTCACCGTCCTAAAGAAAACGTTTATGTCTTCTCCTCCATATTTGCCCCCACAGATATAGAAAAATCGATCCTTCATCGGTGGAAGTGGTATAATGAGCATACTAAAAAATGGGAAATTATAGAGGATATAGGGTATGATATTACTGGGGGAAGAGATGAGGGTTATCGTGGGTTTACCTACAAGAATAATGTAAAACAAGGTACATGGAAAGTTGAAGTAATTACAGAAGAAGAATTGGTAATAGGGGTGATCGATTTTGAAATCATTAGCAGCTCTTCCTTACAGCCTAAGGGACTTGTTCATGAAAAATTCTGAAATTGATTGGTATAAATACTATCTAAGTTTATTCCAAGAAGTAATAAAGCCTGTTAATTACTATGGATGATGAGTGAGGTGTAAGAATGAGAGCTTATGAAATGCTAGTTGTATCTAGAATCTAATAAAAAGTTTTACATACCTGTAGCTTACAAGAGATAGGAAAAATTGTACGTTTATGGAATAGTAGAGGAATTGATACATGGAATAGGCACTCTATATGAGTTTACAGATATTCTATATAAGTAAAGAAAGCTTTGTTCATTAATTTATTTTGTTCAGGTAGGGTGAACTTGTTGTTTTTGTGAACAAATGGAAAAAGAGATAATAAATATGGCAATTGAAAACCTCAACCATCAAGCTATAATAATGGCTGAGTGGCTTGCAGAAGGAGAAGCAGATGACATACTAAAGCTACCTTACAAATAATAGTGAGTATTTGTAAAATGTAGAAGTAAAAAAAGAACTAAGATAATATCAACTTACTCGACTTTCCGAATTGAAGCAGAAACGATACTATCTATACAACTTACTATCAAAACCTAAATCCCCAAGGTATCCACTACAGCTTTATAATTCTGTTCCAATTCCTGTAATTTTTCAGGGTGTGATTTGGCCAAATTATTTAATTCAGTCATATCCTCTGCCAGATTGTATAACTCCCATGCTTCGTTATTACTTCGCACTATTTTCCAGTTACCTTCTCGGTACATTCTAAACTTGTCTAATCCTGAAATGATAAATGCAGGTGGAGTTCTGCTTTCTCCTTTAAACAAAGGCATAAGTGATTTTCCGTGTAGGGGGAGGGTAGGATAGTCATTTATAGTTTTAGGATAACTACCTTGAGCTATTTCCATGAAAGTTGGAAATATATCTACCAAGTGCCCTGGTGAGTTATTAATACTATTTGCTGAAATTTTCTCTGGCCAATGAGCGATAAAATGGGTATTACAGCCACCCTCATGTCCAAATTGTTTAAAATACCGAAAAGGAGTGTTGCCTACGTTCGCCCAGGCAGCGCTTAAACTCCGATATGAATCTGCCCCGCCAGGTGGAATTTCAAAATCCTTATTGCTGTCAAAGGGGCAAGAACCATTATCGGTTAAGAAAAGGATTAAGGTATTATCAAGAATGCCTTCTTGTTCAAGTTTATCAATTACTCGTCCTATGTTTACATCCAGTCTGTGTACCATACCGGCAAAAACAGCCATCTCTAAATCTAAATCATCTTTTTCTTTTTCACTTAAGCTGTTCCAGGGGCGATATAAAGGAATCTTTTTCCGTATTTCTTCATAGCCTTTAGGATGTCCTCTAAAACGGTTAATATTTCCTTCTGGCGGACTCAGGCGTGTATCTTTAGGAACAATGCCCAATTTTTTCATTTTTTCGAAACGGGCAGCTCGTATGCTGTCCCAACCAACTTTATACTTTCCGCGATATAGTGCAATATCCTCAGGTCTTGCCTGCAATGGGTAATGTGCGGCATGATAGGGGAGATAGAGGAAAAAAGGTTTTTTTTCTTTGATAGGTTGCTCGATCCATCGCAACCCATAATCGGTAAAAACATCTGTTTTGTAGAAAGGCTTTTGATTAAAATCAAGATCGGCCGGTTTTACCTCCTTGCTATGTAAAAAGAAAGGTCTACTGAATTCACTCGAAGGAGGTTCAAAATATTCAGTGGTTGCCCAAAAGTGAAAGGCTGAGTCAAAAATGTTATCGGTATAGCAATACTTAGGTACCCATGGATCAAAATGTTCTTTACCACTCTGAAAAGTAGCATAGCCGGCTTCACTTAATACTTTTGGCAAAGGTACAGCGCCATTCCCCCCTTTGTAAAGCCCGGTAATAAGCGATGAACGAGTAGGATTGCATTTAGCCATATTGTAAAATTGTGTAAACCGCATCCCATTACCAGCTAATCTATCTAAATTGGGTGTTGCAATTTCGCTTCCATAACACCCAATATCAGAAAAGCCTATATCATCAGCCATGATGAGTACTATGTTAGGTTTTGAGTGAGGTGCATCTTTAATGGTATTGGTATTTTGGCAACTTTGTAATAAGCCGAATAACAATAATGGTAGGATGTATTTCATAGTCGTTTCAGTAGGTATTATGAGCTTCGAAATATAAGATACTTTTATTGGGAATACTAATGTTGATAATGGTATTATTTCGGCTAATATAAATCCCAATTGCCGTTTCTATAGTAGGTAGGCAGAACAGGATTATGGATCATATTCACTTCCACACTAGCAGAATCCAATTCGATTAACCCTTTCCCAAAAGAAGTAATTAGCGACATCGCATCGTTTGTAATCCAACGTGTATCAATATCATCGAAGTGGAATGAACGCAATAGCGGTTTTAATTCATTTTCGGGAATGGATTTCGATCCCAATACCCAACCCCATTCTCCTAAAGTTAACACTTGGTTATGCAAAGGGATGGTGTTAAAACCAGCTGCTTTGATCGTTTTTTCAATGCAATAGAAAGCTTTAGAGGCATAATAAGGGCTACCAGACTGTACAATAATAACACCACTTGGTCTGAGGTGTTGGTAACATAATTTGTAAAATTCAAGAGAAAACAGTCTGCCAATTTCTATGGTTTTAGGGTCAGGGAAATCTACGATAATAGCATCATAAAAATCCATGGTTTTTTGTAAATACGTGTAGGCATCGCCATTCTGTACAGTTACTTTTTCATGGTTAAGTGCATTGTCGTTTAAAGTGGTAAATACAGGATGTTTACTTCCTAGCTCAGTTACTTTTTCATCAAGGTCAACTAGTTTAATACTCTCAACAGAAGGATATTTGAGCACCTCTCTAGCTACACATCCATCTCCACCGCCTAAAATCAATATATTTTTAGCACCAGGGACTAACTTCATAGCAGGGTGAACCATGGGTTCGTGGTACAGCCATTCATCAAAAGTACTGAGTTGTTGGTTACCGTTTAGGTACAGCCAGTGATAGTTTTTCCATTGAGTAACTACAATTTTTTGATACTTAGACTGATCTTGGTAAACGACTTTATCTTTGTAGCGTTTTTGCTCTCCATAATTAATTATCGAATCGGCAAACAAAAAGCCTGAAACGATGATCGCTAATACTAAGGCACCTCCAGTATAGATAGAGAAAAGGTATCTTTTGTCAATCAGTTCTTTAAAGCGAAAAAATAAGCCTATAGCTACTAAAAAATTTACACCACCCAATATAAATGGCGTGTAAGTAAGACCAAGGATAGGTAAGCCAATAAAAGCAAAAAAGACACCACCTAATAAGCTGCCGTAATAGTCTTTTTCCATTACATTGGAAATATTTATTCTAAGCGATTCATAAGACTCATTAAGGCGGGTAACCAATGGAATTTCCATACCAATGAGTAAGCCAATTAAAATACTCATCATGTAAATAACTATTCCGTCTAATTCAAATGAATAGATATACAATTTGTCGTTAAAACTGGCATAAATTGAAACTACATAGGCGAGCAGTGCGCTTAGAGATACTAAGATAGAAAGGGCAAACTCAATCAATACAAATTTTTCTAATAGGTACTCATCCATAAACTTGCTTATCCGGCTTCCCAATCCCATGGAAAACAACATCATAGAGAGAATCATAGTCCATTGAAAAACAGAATTGCCTAAAAAATAAGTGGCTAAAGTTGAAAGGATATATTCTGCAACGATTCCTGATAATCCAGTAGCAAATAAGGCAGCTTTCAGTACATTGGAATTACTGAATAATGGCTTTTTTTTCTGCATTAATTAGAATGGGCTAGTAAGAAAAAAATTTCGGCAAATCTATGAAAGAAATGGGAATTGAAGTAACACACTATCGCAGGTATTCAGTATGATATTTTGTAGTCATAAATATAACCTAAGATATGCATGTTACAATTTGTAATGATGTAAAGCTAAATTGCATCTTTTTCAAAACTATTTCTCATACAATATACCAAAAGCTGGAGAGCTTAGGTATATTCTACATTTATGTCTATCAGGTTTATATTATTTTTTGAAATGTGTCTCAAGAACTTTATTCAACTTCTCTGGTTCAAGAGTACCGATCATTACAGATTTATTTCTACCATTGCTCAAGTATCTTATTTTTACAGCTTTTGGTCCTTGAATATTATACAACATTCCCTCTGGAGTCATCCTAATCCCCAGACCGTAATACCAAGGAGTTTTTATAATCTGAGCTTGTTCTAGCCTGTCAATCTTGAAACTAATTCTTATTAAT